>JBFIDQ010000062.1:0-11838 GCA_041603795.1 Chlamydiales bacterium | reverse complement strand
TTTTTACACACTGTATTAGGTGCCGGGGCTGCTCCTGCAGCCCCCAGATCACCAACCCCAAACTAAAGTGCCTCTACGATCAAGTTCTGACTGGTAAAATCGCCCCGCCTAAAAACGGGTCTACTTTGCCATTTTGCTTTGAATTTCAACATCTTGAACTTTAGTGGCGGGATATGGTAATCTAGCAGTCTTAAATTTGGAGCACCCAATCATGTCCAGGAAATGTCAAGTTACCGGTAAAACCCCAGCAACAGGCCGCAAATACTCTGTTCGCGGTATTGCCAAGAAGAAAAAGGGCATTGGCCTGAACATTACGGGTTCAACCAAGCGCCGTTTTCTTCCTAATCTTAAGAAGAAGCGTTTCTGGTTCCCTGAAGAAAAGCGTTTCATTGCCCTTCGCCTCACACCAAATGGCATGCGTACCATCGACAAGAACGGCCTTGCAGCTGTTGTACGTCAGATGCGCGCTGACGGACAAAAAGTTTAGTTTATCGGCAACTGAACGGGGTGGCGATCGCGCCACTCTCGCGCCTTTATAAGCTCAGAATGAAGCGTCTCGTGCAACACGCCGTTGCTTGCTAGAATCTGACCTCGCACTAGATCTATAGGTGCAAGGGTATAATCGCTAACGTTCCCACCCGCTTCTTCGACAAGAAGTATTCCGGCTGCAATATCCCAGATATTGAGTCCGTGTTCCCAGTAGCCATCAAACCGACCACAAGCAACATACGCGAGATCTACAGCGGCAGCACCCAAGCGGCGCACGCCGTGCGTCATATTGGTTAGGTAGCAGAATTCGAGGTAATTCGGATCGTAACTTTCGGCCCTGTTATAGGCGAAGCCCGTGGCAAGTAGCGCGTCGGACATTGCAGCGACCTTTGAGACGTGAATTCTATCGCCATTGAGGCGAGCCCCCTTTCCCTTTTCGGCCTCAAAAAGCTCATCAGTCAGCGGATTATAAACCACACCAACTTCAGGAACTCCCTCGATAAGCAAGGCAATGGAAACTCCCACAAGAGGGACCCCATGTGCGTAGTTGGTCGTCCCATCTAGAGGGTCTACAACCCATGCGAGCTCCAACTGCTCAATGGACGGCGCCGACTCCTCCGAAATAATTGTAGCCTCAGGCAAACCATCGCGAAGCAAAGCGAGCACAGCAGATTCGGAGGCGAGATCTGCTTCGGTCACAAGATCACCACTCCGCCCCTTTTCCCGCACCTGTGTAATTTTTCCGTAGTGTTCGCGCAAGACGCTTCCGCCTGCACGCGCCGCTTCAATCGCTATCGTCAAATAATCTGTCATGATCCCACCTTATCCTAATCACCGCTTTTGTCCATCACAACAACGGAATCGGCACAGGACAGGAAAGATATTGATATAAAACAAACTATCTGTTATACTAATTCATTAAATAACAGGAATTTAATAATGTCAGCACTATCCATTTGTTTATTTAGACCATTAACAAATTCGATACGAACCGCGACTGCTGAGACAGCAAGCTCACTCTATCTTTTTGGTTCGGTACGGGTACCGAATGCCGTCGGCGACACATGGAAAAAGATGCGCATTCGCTGGTACTGCCAGGCAGAACCTATTCAGAAGCTGGGGAGCCTAGAGTCCAATTCCAATCAGTATACTGCCGAGCTTTGCTCGCTGATTGAACAGGCGAAGAACCCCCACAGCCCTCTTGCTCATGCCATACGTAATCTTTTTTCCCAGAAACAACCTAATGAGCTAGATTCCCTTCTCAAAGCGATTGTTCTACGAGGCCTGACCTCCAACAACCAGCAGGTAATCCAGCAAGCCATTGCCCTCGTTCCTTACAGCCAAATCCAACCTCTCATCGAAAAAATCAGCGATGAGCGTGACTATCTCGTGACACAAGCACGCCGCATCGACTATCTACGCCGATACTCTCCAGAAAACGGAGCAAACAGCGAAGCGGTTCGTTTCTGGAATCGGATTTTACCACTAGTTTCCAACCTTCTGGAGACGATCATTGTAGCAATCGATGTGCCCAATTTGTCAAATGAAGTCGAGCAAGGCTATGTAGCTCGTGGAAAGCTCCGAGGCTACTACGAGTGGATCTCAATTCCAGCCACCCTATTTGTAACTGCTTTTGCAGTGACCAACAACCGCAATCGATCGCTAGCTTTCAGCGCAATTGCCAGCCTCGCCGGACTAATTACACTAACGACTTACCACCTTTTTTTTAGGCTCCGCCCAAATAAAATTAGCAAACACATCAACCTCACACAGAAAGCACGAGAAGGAGCCTACGATTCAACTCTCGATCGACGAACCTTCATCGACAATCACCTGATAAAGAAGATTAACGGCACCAACGCCACCATGCGCAACATCCTTCTCGTCGGCGAACCCGGTGTAGGAAAATCAGCCCTCATTGAAGTGCTGGCACGGCGCATGGCCAATGCAAAAAAAGGCGATCCTCTAAGAAATAAAAAAATCTTCCAGTTGAATGTGGAAAGCCTACGCCGTAATACGGCGGACCAGATCCAAGCGATTTTGGATCGCATTGCCGGGCATGAAAGCGAGTACATTTTCTTTTTAGACGAAATTCATTCTTTGGATGACCAGAGCGGCAACCCCTCCGCCCTGAATGCTTTAAAGCCTTTTCTAGCGAGAGACCAACTCCATATCATTGGGGCAACAACAAACCGAGAACTCAAAGGATTGGGGCAGCACCCCGAATTCCTTGAGCGCTTCGCCCCACACATCCAAGTCCCTGGCATGAATAAATGTGAAGCGCTTGAATTGATGCAAAACTACCAAAGGAAACATGCCCCAGAGATCTTTGTGCGAAAGGAGGCATGGGACTCTATTCTAGATAAAAGTAGTGTCGGCGACAAAATCAATCCAAGACACGCTATGCGACTGTTAAGCAGTGCTAATCTGAATATTCTCTGCGCCCGTAGTTCTGAATCTGACAAACTGCAAAATATGAAGGAAGAACTTGATGGCCTTGTGCGAAAAAGCAGGCAGTCGTTGGATTCAAGGCAAGAGCACGATAAGTTATTGGAAAAGATCGAGAAACTACAGAAAAAAGTTGATCAAGAAACAGTGCTCGCCGAACGGGCAAAAGCCAAGATAACGCCTTTTGATGCTCTTAACCTACAAGAGCCACATTGGAAACAACGACTGAATGAGGTCAGCCAAGGGCTTGCAAGAGCACCACGTAATAGACAGCTTGCAACAGAGTTTTATCTGATTCGAGAACTTGTTTTTTCGATCCTTCATAAAAAGCGCAAAGAAGAATTGGATCGCGATGACGAGAAGAAGCCGATCACAATTACTTCCGGGCTAATTGAGCAACTTGCAGAGCAGGCTACCGAATCAAAATCCGAAGTCTCCCAATAATTTGCAACCAAAGGTCACGACGGCTTTAGACCTGCGAGCCAAGGGAGCATAAACGGCAGCTGCTGCTCCACCGGGAGTTCATGCGCGGCGTCGATGATGTAAAAGGAGAGTGGCACGCCCGCCTCTTGTAGGCGCTCCGCTTGCGCTTGTGCGATTTCGCAGGAGAGGAGTTTGTCATGTAGGCCATGCAGCCAAAGAATGGGGGTTGTTGGCGGCTTTCTAAGGTAGACAGGCACCTCCTCGATGCGACCCGCTAGGGCAATGACTCCAGCTAGAGGACCCACTCTGATGATGTATTCGAGGGCGATTCCCGCTCCCTGTGAAAATCCTAAAAGAACGAGTTTGGCGGGATCCAGCTTCGCCTGCTGGATCACCTGATGCACGTAAGCAACAGCCTTTGCCATTTCAGACGGATCGTGATACCAGCTAAATCCTTGGAAATCGCGAATCGGACCCGTAATCGCATACAGATCAATTCCCTCTTTTTCAAGGGCGTTTTTTAGCGGGTTAAAATAGCTCGCCTCGCTCCGACTCCCATGTAGCGCCAAGATTTGCACGTCCATACGGTCATTTTAGCAGCGATTGTCGCCGGAAGCAAACTTTTATTTTAGTATTAAACGTGCTACACTTTTGAGCCATCAGCACTCCATAAATAGGAAATAGAAATTGGAATTGATTCAAGCGCTACGGAATATTATTTGGAGCACTCCAATGCTACTCTTCTTGCTCGGCACTGGCGCCTACCTTACTTGGCTGCTGCGTGGACTCCAATTCCGCTATCTCTGGTGGGGACTCAAGCAAGCATTTACTCCGGCCAAATCGTCGGAAGAGGCTTCCGGAGGCGATATTAGTCGCTTTGAGGCGCTTATGATGTCACTTGCGGGAGCGATTGGGACAGGAAATATCGTAGGTGTGGCAACGGCGATTGCTACGGGCGGACTCGGCGCGATCTTCTGGATGTGGGTCATGGCCGTTTTTGGGATGGCCATCAAGTACGCAGAGGCTGTGCTTGCTGTACGGTACCGCATCGTCGATGACTGGGGTGAGATGTCGGGCGGACCGATGCACTACATCGAGAAGGGCCTCGGATGGCGCTGGCTTGGAATGATCTATGCGGCGTGCGCCTGCCTGGCTGTGATCGGCGCGGGTAATCTCGTGCAGATCAACTCGATTGGCGATGTCGTTTTTGAAATGTGGTCCATTCCTCCCATCTGGACGGGAGTCGTTTTAGCAGCTATTACTTCTGTGGTTCTTGTCGGCGGAGTGAAGAGTATTGGTCGAGTCACCGGAATACTCGTCCCTTTTATGGCCCTGCTCTACGTCGGCGGCGGACTCATCATCCTAGCAAAGAACGCAACGGCCATCCCTTCGGTGTTCGCCACGATCATCACAACGGCCTTCACCGGTCAAGCCGCCTTCGGCGGATTCCTCGGATCCACGGTCATGATGGCCGTTCAGAACGGCGTTGCTCGCGGCGTTTTCACCTCAGAATCCGGACTCGGAATCTCCTCGATTGCTGCGGCGGCAGCCAAGACTGATAGTCCCGGTCGACAGGCCCTGGTGGCCATGACCGGCACCTTTCTCTCTACCGTGCTTGTTTGCACCATGACCGGACTCGTACTCGGCGTCAGCGGCGTGTTTGGTCAGGTTAACCCCGACGGCACCCTCATCAACGGCGCGCCGCTAGCCCTGCGGGCGTTTAGAGAAAATCTTATTTATGGCGATTGGATTTGCACCATCGGACTCATTCTTTTCGCTTACTCCACCGCCATTGGCTGGGCGTATTACGGCGAAAAGTGTGCCGAGTATCTTTTTGGTATTCGCATCGTTTGGTTCTACCGCATTATTTTTTCGCTTCTTGTCATTCCAGCCGCCGCCATTGATCTCGAGATTGTCTGGGGCATTGCCGATATTTCCAATGGACTCATGGTGATTCCTAACCTAATCGGCATTATTGGCCTCTCCGGCGTCGTCGTAAGCGAGACGAAGCTCTTTCTTTCGAAACTGGACAGTGAGGGCTAATGGTCTTATTGGAGTCTATTTACAAGTACGTTTGGGGAGCTCCCCTGCTAATCGGACTCGTTGTCGTTGGCAGCTGGCTCACCATCCGTCTACGTGGACTCCAATTCCGCTACCTCTGGTACGGACTAAAAGAGACCTTCGCTCCCTCCAAAAGTGACCTCCCCGGAGAAATCTCCCCCTTCGAATCGCTCTGCACCTCCATGGCAGCCACCATCGGCATCGGCAACGTTGCCGGCGTCGCCACGGCCATAACTGTGGGCGGACTCGGAGCCCTCTTCTGGATGTGGGTCATCACCATCGTCGGCATGGCAACCAAATATGCCGAGGCCATTTTGGCTGTGCGGTTCCGTAAGAAGAACAGCGATGGTGAGATGGTGGGCGGCCCCATGCACTACATCGAAGAAGGTCTAGGCTGGAAGTGGCTTGCCGGCGCCTTTGCCTTTTTTGGTATCTTTGCCACCTTTGGCGGTGGCAATATGATCCAAGCCAACTCCGTAGCCGACGCTCTATCGGACCGCTTTTCCATTGACCCGATGGTGACCGCAGTTATTCTCACAGGATTGATTGCCATCACCCTCATCGGCGGCATTCAAAGCATCGGAAAAGCCGCTGCGATACTGGTCCCGTTCATGGCGCTGTTCTATCTTGGGGGCGGACTCTATATCCTCGCTCACGCCTACGATCGCATTCCAAGTGCACTCGCTCTAATTGTCAACTCCGCCTTCCACGGGCAAGCCGCCACAGGTGCTTTTGCGGGTTCTACGGTAGCCGTTGCCATGCAGGCAGGAATCTCCCGCGGCTTGATGTGTAGTGAAGCTGGAATGGGCACGGGATCCATTGCGACTGCTGCCGCAAGGACGGAAAGCCCCGGACATCAAGCCATGGTGGTCATGGCAGGCAGCTTTGTTGGCACCTTCGTTATGTGCACCATCACCGCTCTAGTTTTAGCCGTAACGGACGTCATCTCGCTCCCCCTAAACGGAGCACCCATGACGCTAGCGGCTTTTAATAGCGTGATTCCAGGCAGTGGATTCATTGTCACCATTGGGATCGTGCTTTTCGCCTTCACCACCATCATTGGAAATGCTTATTATGGCGAGCGGTGCGTCGGGTATCTCTTCGGACCAAAAGCACCTGCGATCTACCGCCTACTCTTCATTCTAGCTGTGTTTCCCGGTGCTCTACTTGACCTCCATACCGTGTGGCTCGTTGCGGACATCTGCAACGGTTTGATGACCATCCCAAATATCATCGCCCTCTTCGCTCTATCCAGCGTAGTGGTCCGCGAAACCGCACACTTTGAATCACGTCTGGCCACTGAAGACGCTGCCATCGACCTACGGGGCTTGAAACAAATGGACTCCTCTTCTACTCTTCCCTCTTACAGAGAGAGCGCCGCGACACCCGAATGCTAGGAATTTTTTTAGACATAGAAGCAACTGGACTCGATTCCCGCAAGCACCGCATTTTGGAGTTGGCGTTCAAGGTCGTTTCTCTCAGCTCCAAAGAAATAGTTGCCACCTATAACAGCATCGTCAAGCAGCCCGAGTCCGTTTGGGAGCAGCGCGACCTCAACAGCATCGAGGTCAACGGCTTTTCTTGGGAGCGCATGCAGGAAGGCAAGGAAGAAAAGCAAGTCCGAGAGGAAGTCATTGACCTCCTTTGCGGCCTCAAAATCGGACGTGGCAAAGCCGTGTTTATTTGTCAGAACCCCTCCTTTGACCGCGCCTTCTTTGCCCAGATGGTCGAGCCCTACAAGCAGGAAGAGTTGCAATGGCCCTACCATTGGCTCGATCTAGCCTCCATGTACTGGGCCATAGAGGTCCAAACCCATAGCGCGGACCGCCACTTCAACTACTCAAGAATCCCCCTTTCGAAAGATGGCATGGCGAGATCCATGAAGCTCAAGGCCGAGGCGAAGCCACACAACGCGATGAATGGAGTCGAGCACCTACTTCTTTGCTACCATACCCTGCTGAAAACCCCCTAGCTATGCTATGATGGCTCCATGACTGCATCCCACTTACCCGTTCTACTCCAAGAAGTCCTTTCTGTTTTTGAAGGAAAACACCTCACCACATTTGTCGATGGGACACTTGGGGCTGGTGGACATGCGGAGGCGATTCTGGATGCTCATCCGGAGCTTGAGCTCTACCTGGGTATCGATCAGGATCCGACCGCTCGCGAACTGGCAAGCAAGCGTCTGCAACGCTTTGGCAACAAAGTTAAGATCGTCTCAGGCAATTTCCGCGACCTCCAAGAGCTTGTGGGAGAACAACAAATCGACGGTGTCCTTCTCGATCTTGGCGTCTCCAGCATGCAGCTCGACACCGCAGCGCGGGGCTTTAGCTTTCAAAGTGAAGGTCCACTTGATATGCGAATGGACCCCACACAGACTCTCGACGCCGCCACGATTTGCAATGAGTGGGGTGAAAAACAGCTCATTCAGATCCTACGCAACTACGGTGAGGAGCCGCGCGCGCGCATCGTAGCGCGAGCCATCATCAAAAAACGCCCGTTTCAGACCACGAAACAACTTGTAGAGGCGCTCACGCCTCATCTCCGCTACAAAACGCCTTCTCGCACGCATCCACTCACACGGACCTTTCAAGCTCTACGAATCGCCGTTAATAGTGAACTCGACGTGATTACGGAGGTTCTACCGCAGGCGATTGAGGTTCTTGCTCCAACTGGACGCCTCGCCGTGATCACCTTTCATAGTCTGGAAGATCGCATTGTGAAGCGTTGGTTCCAGGAGGCAGCGAGCGATAAGGAGAATACCTCCGGGTTAGGTGGACTCTTTCTCGACAAGGAGCCGCTAGTTGATCTATTGTCACGTAAACCCATTGCTGCAACAGAACAAGAGCAAGAGAGCAATCCAAGGAGCCGTTCCGCAAAGCTGCGAGCGGTAGAGAAACGCAAGGTGGACTAATGGCGCTGCTGATCCGCATATTTTTCTGTATCTTCCTCTTCGGCTTCTTCCTTTACCTTTTTATTGATCATCAAAATGACCTCACCCAGCTCCGCAAGGAGCTTCCTCTGGCCGAGCGAGAATTACAACGCGTGGAAGAGGACAATATGGCTCTGCAGTACAACATCGAGCAGTTCGAAAGCCCACAGCACCTCCTTGAATTAGCACAGCTCCCAGAATTTCAACACCTCCACTATCCCTATGCAGACGATGTAAAGGTGGTCAGTGGAGAATGAAACAACAACCTCTTCTACTTGATCGCTGGCGACTCGTCGCCGCCGCCATTGCCACCTTCTTCCTCTTCTCTCTACTACTCGTCCAGTTCTTCAAAGTACAAATCATCGAGGAAGAGAAATGGCGAACGCGGGCCGAGGCGCAACATACTTTTGTAGTGACCGAACCCTTCAAGCGAGGACGTTTCTTCGCAAACGGCAGCATACGAAGTAGTCACCAGGAGGAGGCTCAACCTCTGGTGATGGACGTACAACGCTTCCATCTTTTTGTGGACCCTTACTCAATTAAGGAACCCGTTCGTGAAGAGGTAGCTAATAGCCTCGCGGAACTCCTCGAAGGCAATGCAGAGAGCTTTCTCGAGCAACTCGCGCGTGCAAGGAGTCGAAGTCGACGCCTCCAACGCTGGCTCTCGCACGCGGACCGCGACGCCATCAGAGAGTGGTGGTACCCTTTTGCTCGTGAGCACAAACTGGCGCGCAATGCGCTTTTCTTTGTGAAAGACTACCAGCGTTTGTACCCCTACGGGGCGTTAGCCGGACAAGTTCTCCACACGATTCAAGACCAAAAAGACGACAAAACGAAGAGGGCTTTGCCTACCGGCGGACTTGAATCGTCACTCAATCCCTACCTAAAAGGCGCCCTCGGCAGCAAGCGAATGTTGCGCTCGCCGCGAAATCGTTTTTCTACTGGAGAGGTACTTCAGGAGCCTGTAGATGGAGCCGATGTTTACCTAACGATCAACCAGACCCTGCAGGCCATTGCCGAAAAGGAGCTTGTTGAAGGCATTGCCACCACTCAAGCACATGCCGGCTGGGCCGTGATGATGGATCCATTTACGGGGGAGATTCTAGCTCTTGCGCAGGCGCCGCTTTTTGAACCGGGGCGCTATCGCGACTTCTTCAACGATCCCAAGTTAGTCGAGCATACCAATGTTCGCGCGGCCACTGACGCGCAAGAGCCCGGTTCCGTCATGAAACCCATCACGATAGCGGTCGCTCTACACGCCAATGATGTACTTACCTCACGCGGCGAAGCGCCGCTATTTGATCCGACTGAAGAAATCGACGTCTCCAGCGGCCGTTTCCCCGGACGTTCACGTCCGATCACGGACACTCACCCGATGGACACGCTCAACATGGTTGGCGGCATGCGCTATTCCTCTAACATCTACATGGGACGACTCATGCAGCGCGTTGTCGAACGCATGGGCAATCAGTGGTACAGGGACGTGCTGTCCGAAATTTTTGGGTTTGGACAGCTAACCGGGATTGAGCTCCCGACGGAGACAAAAGGCCTCCTTCCCCGCTTGGGAAAAATGCACCCTAATGGACGCCTTGAGTGGTCCAAACCCACCCCGTACTCACTCGCCATGGGATACAACCTCCAGGCGAGCAGTCTGCAGGTGTTACGAGCCTGGGCGGTGATCGCCAACGGAGGCCACCTTGTTCAACCAACGCTAGTGAAGACCATTGAACGGGGTCCAGAGCGACTCCTTGACCACACAACACGGACGCCACAGCGGGTACTGCCACAAGAGCTCACCGAATCCGTTCGACAAGCTCTAGAGCAGGTCACTAAAGAAGGCGGCACAGGCCGCCGGGGGAATGTTCCGGGATTTACAGAAGCGGGAAAGACTGGCACCACAAAGAAACTGGTCGACGGTAAGTACAGCACAAAGAAGTACTACGCAAGTTTTGTTGGATTCGTCCCGGCAGCCCAGCCACGGTTTTTGCTTTTGGTCGGAATTGACGAACCGCCACCCAGCGCCACCGGCAACCAATATGGTGGTAAATCCGCGGCTCCCGTATTTCAGCGCATTGCCAGCCGCACCCTAGAGTACTTAGGCGTACGGCCAGATGATGCCGGCTAAATCCAAATCAATACACGCCTCAGCGCTATTCTTGAACAGCAACATCGCTACAGCAGCCTCCGCCATTTGAAGCTTCTCTCCATGAATAAAGCTATTGTAGCGCACCTGAACCAGCTCCTTTGAAGGCTTCAATTTCACGGCAAAAAATCCGTGACCTGACGATTGAAGTTGGCCGACTTCACCCTTGTGCTTGCCCGCAATGATTTTTACTTTACTGCCCGCTTGAAGAGGCTCTTTATCCGTCAGTTTTACCTTTCTACGGACCTTCGCTTTTACGGGAGCCTGAGGCACCACCTCTGCAGCTTCTAAAATCTTCAATTCAGACGCCCGTGTCGCCGCCTCCACACCTGAAGTGCTGACGTAGATGTAGCCATTCCGTGAACCCGTTACGGTACCTTGTTGCCCCTGGTTTCGGCCCCCAATAATGTCCACAACGTCTCCGCTCGCAAACTTTTTAGAAATAGGCTGCACCTTCCGCTTTTTCAAAGCCGGTTCGGCTGGAGGTGGCGATTCACGAGAGAACAATTCTTGGCCAACCCGGGACACGCTTGACCCAGTCCCATTGTCGATCAACTGGCCGTCACTCCACGTGAACGAACGACCGCCTACGTGCCTGTGAGCGGCCCACCTGTTATCGCAGACCTCAGTAAAGTAAAGTGGTTGGGGTCTAAGAAGCGGACTCATAAGCTATCCATTTTCCTGAATATAATTTTTCGCGACAACATTTTATACATCCCTCAACCATAAAATACAATAGTAGCCATCCACCTTTTGCAAAAAAAATTCACACAACAAGCATGAAGCGCTAAACTTTCCGACACCTATTAGAGGCTTTCGAAGCGTTAATCCAGCGGTCCGAAATTCTCGCACTTCATACTTGAATCGGCGTCATCTTTTACAGCTCCACACTTATGTTTAAATCTGTCCACCAGTTTATTAATTCTCTTTAAATACGCCATGCAGCCCGTAAGACTATGGCCGAAGCAGTTGGGAAAGTCGGCGTATAAGCAATGATTAGGAGCCCCAATCACACATTGGAGTTTGTGGTCGAAATCAAGATGACATCCCTTCGGGTCTGAAATAAAACGAGATTTAGCACAAATCAGTCCTTTTCTTTTACAGCAGAAAGTGCTTCAGAGTAGGTTTCTAATTTATATCTTTTGAAAAAACCAGAACTAGGATCATCAACCGAATAATAAATGCTTCCATTTTTAAAATTAATTAACGATATTGAATTTCCTGCATAATTCTTGTTTGTTTTTGGGTCCGAAAACGAAATCATAATATGTAGATTATCCACCGTGTAAGGATGGTTAGCTAAAGCATCTTTGATTTCAACATTTGAATTGGTAATCTCGAG
>JBFIDQ010000061.1:0-11888 GCA_041603795.1 Chlamydiales bacterium | reverse complement strand
TAGCCCCAGGTGGAGCGCATGCGGAACCTGGGGTACAGGGGATGTAAAGCCCGCGCTGCGGGAGCAGCGCCGGAAGGCCCCTGGCAATTTGGGTGGTTTAAGTTTCCCATGGCGCCGCTGCTGCTGCCGCAGCAAAGAAGCTCCCTCTAGTTTAGCGACAATTATGTTTGCCGGCCCAATCCTGGAAGCGATTTTTAAAAAAATATTCTCACCTCCAGATTGCGTTACACCCGGGGGGAATCGCGGACTAGCGACAAAAAGCGCTGGGCGATAAGCTAGGTGCATGAAAATTGCACTCGTTGGAACTGGAAAGATGGGCAAGGCGGTGGAGAGCGCCGCGTTAATGCGCGGCTGGAGCATCTCTCAGCGTATTGCACGAGGGGATGCTCTTTTGCACGACGCTGATGTTGCGATTGAGTTCACTCACCCCGACAGCGTCATCGCAAATATTGAATCCCTGGCACCTCTTGGCAAGCCCATCGTGGTCGGCACTACGGGCTGGGAGAAACATCGCGATCGGGTCAGGATACTTTGCGAGGAGCACAACATCGGCATCCTCTATGCAGATAACTTTTCGCTCGGCATGCAGCTGTTTCTGCGAACCGTGGCTGAGGCTGCACGCCACGCCGATGAGGTTGGCGGCTACGATGTTGGGGGTTGGGAGGCACATCACAATCAGAAAGCCGATTCCCCTTCTGGTACGGCACGGTCCATCGCACAGGTGCTTCTCGACAATATGAAGAGCAAGCAACGGGTGCTGTTTGAGCCCACTCAGCGACCCATGGAATCAGATGAAATCCACTTCGCTTCGCTACGCTGTGGGGCAATACCTGGGACCCATGCCGTCACTTTTAGCTCGCCAGGTGACAGCATCACACTCACTCATCAGGCGCACAACCGCGCGGCGTGGGCCAACGGGGCTCTCGACGCAGCGAAATGGTTGCAGGGTAAAACCGGACTCTTTTCCATCGAAGATCTACTAGGAGCCAAGCTATGCAAGGTCTGATAACCGCATTAATCACCCCTTTTTGTGACGACACCTCCCTTGATGAGGCTGGACTCCGATCTCTGATTCACCGACAACTCGAGGCGCAAGTCGACGGCATCGTGGTGCTTGGCACTACGGGAGAAGCGCCCACCCTCTCCGCAGAAGAAGCCACGCGCGTCATCCAAATCGCCGTAGAAGAAGCGAAGGATCGGACCCAAATCATTGTCGGCACGGGTAGCAACTCGACCCAACAGACAATTGAATCAACGCAACGCGCGCATGATCTCGGTGCCGACGCGGCTCTGGTGGTTACGCCCTACTACAACAAGCCCACTCAAGAGGGACTCTTCCAGCACTTTAGTCTGATTGCCGAGCAAGGCGACCTTCCGCTTATTCTTTACCACCACCCCGGTCGCTGTGGCATCAGCTTAGAAGTAGAGACCCTACGCAAGCTGGCTCCACTCAAGAACATTGCCGCTATCAAGGAAGCGTCGGGCTCGATACAGACGGTAAGCGAGTTCATTGCGGCCTGCCCGGAGCTCCCTCTGTTCTCTGGAGACGATTCCATGACCCTTCCGACGCGCTCTCTCGGTGGCGATGGGGTTATCTCTGTCCTGAGCAACCTCTACCCCATCGAAATGCGGCAGCTCTGCTACCTACCTCTCGACGAGGCTATCGACCTACATTACGACCTTCTCGATTTCTTCCTTGCGAGCTGCCTCGAAAGCAATCCGATTGCCATCAAAGCGATGATGCGACACTGCAACCTCCCCGCAGGTCCGTGCCGCCTCCCCTTATGTGGTCCGTCGCCCACAAACAACACCTACCTAGAAAACCTTTTAGAGAAACGGAGAGTGCCCTGTGGTGCGACGCAACCCCAACATTGCTAAAATAAAGGGACAATACCTCTTCCCTGAAATTGCGCGTCGTAGAGATGCCTTTCTCGCTAGCGAGCCGACTGCAAACCTTATTAGTCTGGGGATTGGCGACACGACAGAACCGCTCACTCACGCTGCCCTTAAGGGCTTGCAGGAGAAAGTTGCCGCTCTAGGTACTACTGAGGGCTATTCCGGATACGGAAAAGACCAAGGCGATGCGGATCTACGGCGTCGCATCATTGACGATTTCTATCCCAACATCTTCTCACCGGACGAGATCTTTATCAGCGACGGATCCAAACCGGATATCGGCCGACTTCAGGTCCTATTTGGAAGAGAGGTCACCATTGCCGTTCAGGACCCCGCCTACCCGGCGTACCTGGCAACAAGCGTTATCATGGGACAAACTGGACCGTGGAACGAGCAAAAGCAACAGTATGACGGCGTGGTTCCGCTTCGCTGTACACCGGAAAACGACTTCTTTCCCGACCTAGATGCCTGTGAGCGCGCGGACATCATCTTCTTCTGCTCGCCAAATAATCCGACAGGGGCCGTTCCCACACACGCGCAACTAGAGAAATTGGTCAATTGGGCCCTCGAAAATCGCTCCATCATCATCTTCGATAGCGCCTACGCAGGTTTCATCCGTGATTCGAGTCTACCCCGCACCATTTACGAAATAAAGGGAGCAAAGCGCTGCGCAATTGAGACTGGCTCATTCAGCAAGCTGCTGGGATTCACTGGCGTGCGGCTCGGCTGGAGCATCGTACCCAAGGAACTCACCTTCGACGACGGCTCTCCGGTTCTAGCGGACTGGCGACAGGTTACCTCCACCTACTTCAACGGCGCCTCCAACATCGCACAAGCAGGTGCCACCACAGCCCTCTCTCTTCTTGCCTTAGCAGAAGCGCGTGGGCTAACCGACTTCTACCTAGAAAACACGGCGTTTCTAAAAAAGACGCTCGTCGAGAAAGGGATGACCGTATATAGCGGAGATAACGCCCCCTTCCTTTGGGTTCATTTTCCCGGAAGGGATTCTTGGGACGTCTTTGAGGAGATCATGAGAAAAGCTCATGTGGTGACTACACCTGGCGCTGGATTCGGACCCGCCGGACAAGAGTTCATCCGCATCAGCGCTTTTGGTCACCGCTCTGACATCACAGAGGCGGCCTATCGTTTACGGGAGATGTAATGGAACTGACCTTTATCGGCGCGACAGAAGGAGTCACCGGATCAAAATTTCTGGTGGAACACGATCGAAAACGCATCCTTCTAGACTGCGGACTTTTCCAAGGCCAAAAAGATCTCAGACTCCGCAACTGGGCCCCCCTTCCTTTTGCTCCTGACAGCCTCGATGCCGTTGTCCTTACTCACGCCCACATTGACCACACCGGCTACCTCCCGCTACTTGTCCGCAACGGATTTACGGGTCCCATTTATTGCACCCCCGCCACAAAAGACCTCTGTAGCATCCTACTACCGGATAGTGGTTACATCCACGAAGAGGACGCCAAACGAGCGAACCTGCGAGGCTATAGCAAGCACAAGCCTGCTCTTCCCCTCTACACAAAAGAGGACGCCACAAAGTGTCTTGAGCAGTTTGAGACGGTTGATTTGGCCACTGAAAAGCATCTTGGGGAGGAGTGGACATTCAGCTACAGCCGCGCAGGCCATATACTTGGTGCTGCGATTGTCACCATGCGAACACAGCACGGCACGGTCGTTTTTTCCGGTGATTTGGGTCGGCTCGACGACCCCATTATGCACCGCCCTGCCACCGTGCAGTATGCGGATCTATTGGTTCTTGAGTCGACCTACGGCAATCGCGAGCACCTTGACCATGATCCGGCTGACAAACTTGCGGAGATCATTAATGTCACATCGAAGCGTGGCGGGTCAGTGATTATCCCCTCATTTGCCGTTGGCAGAGCGCAGAGCCTGCTTTATTATATAGGGCGCCTTCTGAAAGAAAAGCGTATTCCTCAGCTTCCTATTTACCTCGACAGCCCCATGGCCATCAACGCAACGAAACTGTTTTGTCGCTACCACAAGGAACATCGCCTTTCGGAGAGTGAAACCAAAGAGGCTTGTGGAGTAGCGCGTTACACCCAGACGGTAGAGCAATCCAAGGCGATTAGCGAGTCCTCCGTTCCAAGCATTATCATCTCCGCCAGCGGCATGGCTGTCGGCGGACGCATCCTGCATCACTTAAAACGCTTCCTCCCGCACAGCCAACATACAGTTCTCCTTGCTGGCTACCAGGCAGAAGGAACCCGGGGGGATCGCCTCTTAAGAGGAGAAAAGGCGATCAAAATCCATGGACATATGGTCACTGTGAGAGCACAAATTGAATCGTTGGAAAATATGTCGGCTCACGCCGACGGCAGCGAGCTTCTGAAATGGCTAGAGGGTTTTCAGACCCCACCACGCAAGACGTTTCTCGTCCACGGCAACTCCGAAGCAAAATTTGCCCTCAAGTCACGCATCGAGGAGCGCTTCAACTGGAATGTAGAGGTACCCGGATACCTACAGAAAGCAAGCCTTTAGTTTTGTCCTCACGCTAATGCCTAAGCGTTCATATCCACCATCTCAGATACCCGGATCGTGCCGCCGAGTTCCAAGAAAGGGTCGGCTTTCGCAATCTCGAGCGCTCCCTCAATGTCATTCGCTAGAACTACAGCAAAGCCCTTCATTGAGTTAGGATCCTCATCGCTTTGGACAGCTTCTGCGGTCACCAGTTTTGAGTTCCGGAATGGCGTGCCTGGATTTACGACGGCATCACCGAGTCCCGCGACCCAATCTTGCCACTTTTTCATATGGGCCATTCCTTTTTCTTTTGAACTCGGTTGCCCTCCACCGTGATACGCGATCATGAACTTCGGCATATTTTCTCCATTGTATTGCACAGCTCAATGTATCACGAGACGATTTTACGAGGGATGTCTGGGGTGTCGAAGGCGCGAATCACCGGTTCTTTATTCCTGAATCGCAGAGCGGGCCCCACTCACACGGTGAACCATTGTTCAAAAATGACTTCTACCTCTCATTTTATGAGAGTTTGCCGTCAGTTTTGTCAATCTCACCGATCTCTCCCAGGAAGCGGCCCCGCTCATCAGGCTTGACCCCGTTTTAAAAGGAAGGTCATGGCAAGAAAAATCTAGGACTGCGTAGGTTGCTTGCACTGGTCATCGGATGGGGCAAGGAATGGGTGTAAGTTAATTTCTACAAAAGAAAGGCGTTCCTCCGGCTCGTAGACGAGTAGCTTCTCAACTAAGTCAAAAAATAGCGGCAGGCGATGCAACTCTTTCTTGTCGAAGGGACTTCTTCTCCGCACCCACGATTTAGCAAGTTGCCACTTAAAAAGAGCGTTGGTTCGCTCCAGATCGCTCTCCTTGCTAATTTTTTGATAGAAAACTTTGGGAGGCGGTCCGAGAACTTCAGAAATGCAAGACATCATTTCACAAGGGGTGTTCCCTTGAAACGGAGAATCGCCCTGAAAGAGCTCGACCAACAAGACGCCGAACGACCAAGCATCCAACGCGAACGTTGGCGGTTTTTCAAGCCGATAGAGGATCTCAGGAGCCCTGTAACAGAGGGTCTGTATCCCGCCCACGGGTTTCGTTTTTTCTGGATCGGCGATTGCTGAACCGAAGTCCGTAAGCTCCACCTGTGATGTTGCCTCGTTAGAGATAAGGATATTCGCTGGCTTGACGTCACAATGGATCACGCCTGCCGCGTGAGTGACCCGAAGTGCGGTGGCGATCTGGCGGCACATCACGCTTACGATGTCTAGATGGAGTCCACCTTTGCCACTCCAGCGCCGATCGCTTAGGACCTTGTGAAGACTCCCCTGTCGCAATGGAAAGACAATCTCATATGTTCCCCTCCCGGCGTCCTGAAAGCACCTTAGGGCTGGGGTAATGACTTGTTCGCCGGGCGCCAGCTTCTTTAGGACCTTCATCACCCGCCGAACCATCCGGAACTCTATGGTTCCCGACTCGAGGTCTTCCGTTTCCAGGACCTTGACAGCTACCATAGATTTTCCAGAGGTAGAAATCGCTCGGTAGACTGTCCCAACGGCGCCGTAGCCTATTTGCTCCACTTTCCCGAAGTATCCCCGTTCGGGAAGCGGTGCCCTCACAGCTCTGGGGCGCCCCTTGATCTCCAGCCTCTCTTTTGGCTGGTATCGGTCCATTGGTTGGTAATGGCTTAGCATGTGTTAGATCCCGTTGTTTGGCAAACAAGTATATCAAAATTTTTGATTTATGTCCAATAAAAGGCCAGTAGATCACAAAGCAGAGAAATCGCATAGTAACAGTTATACATGGAGCCAAAGGCGAGGAATAAAAAACTCACTAAGCTCCGCCTCGAAAGAGGCGCTGGAGCTTTGCCGCTTCGTCATAAGAGTGAAACTCTGTCTCCACCTTCTGGCGACCTCGTGCTCCCATATCGATACGTAGTTGTCTCTTGCCTACCAGCTCGGTGATCGCCGCGGCGAATGAGTGTGAATCTCCCGGTGGCACAAGAAACCCACTTATTCCATTCTCAACGAGCTCAGCCGACCCGGCAATTTGCGTGGTCACCACCGGCACATGCGCGGCAAGGGCCTCCATCAATACGACGGGCAATCCCTCAGCAAAGCTAGGGAGAAGGAGAGCGTCGGCACTGCTCAAACGCTCCCTTATTTTCTTCTGCGACTCGTACCCGACCATGGTCACCTGCTTTTCTAAGCCAAGATGACGCACCTGCTTTTCGAGCAGTGTTCGATCTTCGCCGTCCCCCACCATCGTTAGGTGGATGTCCGGGTGCTCCTTTCTAACCTGAGACAAGGCATCGAGCAGTACAGGGATTCCTTTTGCAGCGGCGAGGCGCCCCACAAACAGAAGCTGATTCCCCGTCCCCGTGTGCTCTCTCTTTTCGAATAAGGCTGGATCAATGCCGCAGTGCACCACGTGAAGAGCTGACCAACAACTTGGATCACAGAGGAACATGGCCTGACTGCGACAAAAATTACTAATACAGGCAACAAATTTCGCCCTGTGAATTTTCTCTCTCAGGTGCAACGAATGTGCTTCGTAGAAAACGAACGGACCATGAAGCGTAAAGCTATAAGGGATAGCGGTGAGTGAGGAGGTGAGCATCGCCACGGTACAACTTGAACAGCCCATGTGATTATGCAGGTGATCGATACGATCACTCATGAGTTTTTGTCCGAGAAGCCCCGACTCCAAAAAATAAAAGAGCGCCCAGAAGAAACCCTTCACTCCATTTTGCCGCTTTCCTAGTGCGAGCTTGAGCGTCGAAAAATACCTAGTTGGTTTGTGGAAGAGCCAGAAGATCTGACTCCATATGAGCAGCAAAGGGGAACAAGGAATGAGGTATTCGGTGCTTTTGAATTCAGCCTCCTGCTCAGCACCTACTAGATGCTCCTGGGAGGGACGTCTCACGGAATAGGTCCGCACCTCCTCTCCGAGGCCCCTAAGAGCCGCTACCTCTCTTTGAATAAAGGTATCGGTAGCTCTCGGATAGGTGCCCGTCAAGTACCCGATTCGCATTCTATTGCCCCTCTTTCACTACTGATCGCCATGCAGAGCTGGGTGTCCAATTGAGGCCAGAGCGCGCCTTAGCATTGCAGTATTCCAGAGGTTTTGAGCGTGCAGCGAATCCGCCCTTTAGGAAAAATGAAGGGACCTTCATCTTCCCTCCAGCCCATCGATTATTCACACCATTCAGAAGCATTGATCCCAGTTGCATCATGCGCCACGGAAGCACGATGCTGCGCACACCGGTCTGATGGCTCTTCATCTCGCGGTAGTACGTGTATACCGAAGGAAGCTGATCATCAACTAGGTTGAACGTTTCCCCTTCCACACCACTTGTTCCTAATCCATTGATAACAGCCTCTGCGCAACTTTCCACGTCAATCAGGGGAACTTTCTGACGCGGACCGACAATGATCCACTTTCCATTGCCTACTTCAAGTCCGAGCTTTGAGATCCATAGATTGTCTTTCCCTATGATGATTCCAGGCCGATAGAATGTTACCTTTTGTCCATTGCTTTTATGAAAATCTCGAACGATGCTTTCCTGCACCATCTTTGTTTTTGCGTACTCATCGCGAGTAGAAAAAGGCGTATCCATTGGAGAATTCTCGTCTAACTTTTCGCCGGAGGCGAGCGTGCAGTAGTCGTAGACCGCAAAGGAGCTAATCAAGTGGAGGCGCTCAATACCAGCCTCGCCCATGCCAGAAAGGAGATTCTCCGTTCCGCAGACTGTACCAAGGAACTGCGACGAGAGATCGCCTGACTTTACAGCTGCCGCGTGGAGAACGCAATCGATTCCCTTAAGAAGCTCACTAATCGCCCCCCTATCGCGTAAATCTGCTCGACGAATACTAAGGTGGGGGTGTTCAGAAAAAGGATTGCGGGAGATCGGGCGCAGCTGCGCACAGACATTGTAGCCCTTACTCAACGCCCTCTGTACAAGCCTCTGTCCCAAAAACCCCGATGCACCAGTAATTAAAACCTGCATTTTACCTCCTCTTGTGACACCAACCGATCTACGAGACCTACAACTTTCCGCATGTCCTCTTCACTAACTGGAGGATCCTCATCCGACAGCAGAGCCTCGTAGGTTTTGTCTAAGAAGGTATAGAGTCCCTCATACGGACTATACCCCATCAACTTTTGCCGAAAATTTCCCAGGCCTGCTCGTGCAAGGACGCACCCATTGTGCCACTGATTGGCCATCCCGCTTAGCTTACCGCCGCCACATCGTGCTTTATAGTGCTGCAGGTAGGGCTGAAAGAAATCCATTGTCAGCATCCCCTCCTCGCCACGCACCGTACAAGTAAAGGCGTCGGGAGCTGTGTGAGCACTAAAACGCGCTCGACCACGCATCCCTCCTCCTGTGAGCAGGGCATCGAAGTCGTCGTATTTCACCCAATCGGATGGGTTTATCTTGCGCCACAAGGGATTTACCTCATCAACTTCCGGCATAAAGCGGAGAATAAGATAGAGCAGGTGGGGAAGGAAGTCGTGAACGACTCCCGCTGGTGCCTGGTGGATATAGTGTGGAAAGTTTCCGTCCATAAAAGGACTCCCCTCCAGACTCAAGTCGAAGCGAACCTCTACCTCTGTTGGGCGGCCAATGCCCCCGTTCGAGACCAACCTCTCAAGAGCTAAGAAATTAGCGTTAAAACGGTAGTTGTGGTCTTCAATGACTTTTTTTCCGGACTGACGTGCCAGCTCAAGTAAGGTATCGAGCTCCTCAGCGGAGTATGTAGCTGGCTTTTCACAGACAACATGAGCGTCATTCTCAAGCACAGTACGCATCAAGGCGAAGTGTGTGTGGGGTGGAGTAAGAACATGAACGACGTCAGGCTTTTTTTCTTGCAACATTTGGCTGAGATCAATGTACGCAGCATCCGCTTCAAACCTTCCGCGACTAAAATTAGCTAGAGCTGGTGAGAGATCACACACTCCACAAAGTTCCGCCTTGTCTGACTTCTGCAAGAAGTCCAGATGATGGGTTGCAATGTGCCCAGCCCCTACGACAGCTGCTCGTAGCGTTCTTCCCATAAGGACCACCTCTCCCATCTTCAATTATTTATTATAATAACTTGAAAAAGCATCTTGAGACAAGAGTCATTCTAAGTAGGTGACTATAGGCCAGGTCCGACTGAGTGACGAACATGCGTAGTACCAGTTACATAAAGCTCCATGCTAGACCGGAACGGACGATAGAGCAAAAATTTATCGGAATTACGTATTGCCTTAGCGGCAAACCCTGAAGGGAATCCCTCCCAATCACGAGCACACTCACGCTCAACAAGTTGCACCAGCTCCTCTAAGGGGTAGCAAATTCCAGCTCGATAGAAATAGGAGGTCGCCACCTTCTCTAGATGAAGCGCTTGAGACCTGGTGGCACAGTCTACTGCATAGTGATCTGTTGATATGGGGAATAAAAGCTCCTGGAAGAGGTTGCTCCCGACCGAAAGAAAGGCGAGAATTGCCTCAACGGTTTCAGCACCCACAGCAACTCGTTCCAATCGCTCCAGGAGTTCGCCTTTCGTTGCTAGGCCCAATCTTTTGGCCATCCATGGACGCAAGAAGGTATCAAATACCGATTGCAACTGCTCATTTAACAGGGACCGTTTCTTGGTGAGAGTCCCTTGCACTTCCTCTCGTATTTTTTCCTTCTGCTCTTTGGAGAGGTGACGAAGCTCCGCCTCTTCTCCGACAGATAGTTGGTAGAGGTGGCTCAGTCCGTAAGGGGCGAGTGTGATGGACGCCTCTTTCGGTTGGCAATCCGCGAGAAGGCAGCGAACGACCCCTTCGAGGTCGACTGTGTGGGAGTAGTGGAGCGACTCCTCTCCAAGGTACTCCTTCAGCTTCTTCTGGATTTCATCGATATGTCCCTGTCCGAGCCCCTTCAGGTAGATCAGGTCCTCCGGCTTACGAGTAACTAAATCACCCAGGGTGCGAAGTCCGTGTCGCTCCAGTGTGGTGGCTGCAACATGGGTAAGCTTAAGAACGCTTACAGGCTCCTGCAGTCTGAGGGAGGGCATCCAATCACGATAGAGTCCACCCAAATCGAATTCCAACTGCGGTGGAGCTGCTTGTTTCTCTTGGCGACGGCTTTCTTTTTTTTCCGACGGTTTCGGGCGCGAGAGCGGTCTAACCGTACGGATGTCTACCGTTTCCAGGGCGTAGATTTGCTCCAAGCCATGAGTGTACACTGGGGGCTGCACTAGTGCTTCCCCCCCTTTCTTGCTACCGTCTCTGAGCTGGTCTAAAAGTGCCATTGAATGCCAAACTACCCTTACCTATAGTTGTAACCCATTAGGGGAAATCGTGACCAGTCCAGAGTCCAAAAACAGCACAAGAGACCTAGGTAACCTTGTTTTTCTTGTCGTTGGCCTACTATTAGTCGCCACCCTCGCTTGGATGAAGCGCTAAGTAATCGCGAACGCGCCTTCGTATTTCCGGTTGGGGGGTAAGGGATCTGCTCATTTCTGCACCCGTAATGGGCGATGTCACCTTGCTTTTCCCTTCCATCCAACGTTCAATATTTACACGGTCGTATACCTGACCATCAGCTGCTCTTACCGGATCAACCATCACGCTACGCATAATTGGACAAAGAAGATCGTGAGGCGGCTCCGCCCGCTCAAGGCTGAGGAGTTGTATTTTGAGTGAATCCAGACGCTTTCGATAATTAGCTCCAACAGCCAATGGCTTTTCCAAAACTCGATCCAAGCCATATCTCTGAATCTCACTCGTAGGTTCTCGGCATACAAGGGATGCCTGAAGCGATGTCCAGTGATGAAGGGTGTAGGAGAGGGATTGCTGCAGTCCCATGATCCCCTGCCAAAGCTGCTCCAACCGCTGTGGCGACACCTCCCTTTTTTCATTGCCAACGATCTCGCGCTTCATTTCCACTTCAGGATGCCTTAGCATCCTTATTCCTCGCTCTAGGTCGGCTAAGCTTCCTGCAAACTCCTTAAGTTTTTCCTCAAACTTAGAATGCTGCTTGCGACACCAACGGTGGCGCTGCTCCGCCGTTCCAGCTGCAAGCAACGCCCTTTTCTCCCCATCCGAAAGACGCGACATACACCGAATGAATGTTGGCACGTCAAATTGCGGAGCGATTACGGTCCGTTGGCACGGATTAAGAGCCGACAGCACGAGGGCCAAGCGCTCCATATGAGGGTTCATTGTAGCCAGTAAAGCGAGTTGAAAATGTGAAAAACCGCGAAGCTGTTGGATCACAGGCTGCATGTGCAGCCTCTCCGCCGCCGGATCGCGCTCCGGAAGCGCCAGATAGGTCCACAAAGGCTCGGCCAAAGTGATCCAACCGAGGCATTCCTGGATGGACTCCAACCTTGACGGTGGTTTTACGGCACGGACTGCTAGGCGAAGGCTCGATGGAGGAAGAGCGCCGGCAAGAAGAAATCGCTCGGGTGGAGAAAGCTTCGATTCAATAAAGGCAGCTGCGTACTTTCCCCATCGATCTGCAAG
>JBFIDQ010000060.1:0-11954 GCA_041603795.1 Chlamydiales bacterium | reverse complement strand
TCCTTCAGATTCCACCTCGCGATGGACACCCTTGCCTTCAGCTAACTGTTCCCCCCTTCGGGCCAGTAAGGGACTTTCACCCTCTAGTTCGTTGCCATGCCGGGCACACCTAAAATCTACCCGTCCGCGTTCACGAACTAAAACCCAGCCTACCCGCGTCGAACAGCAAGAAGGCTTAAAAAAAATTGATCTCACATCAAATGGGAACGTCCATAATCGCCGCATCGGGGCATAAAAAAAGGGAAGCAAATGCTTCCCTTAGTACATGAAAGAAAGAAACCACTAGGGGTGCTAGCGGCGGCGTGCTGGTGTCTTCTTTCTAACCTTAGCTGTTGCCTTTTTCACGCGAAGAGCGCGTGGGCGAGCTGCAGCCTTGCGGACTGGCTTCTTTTTGGCTACAGTTTTCTTTTTTGCAGCAGGCTTTTTCTTAGCCACGACCTTTTTCTTGACCGCAGGCTTTGTCTTGACCGCAGGCTTTTTCTTAGCTACGACCTTTTTCTTAGCCACAACCTTTTTCTTGGCCGCAGGCTTTTTCTTAGCCACTACCTTCTTTTTAGGAGCTGCCTTTTTTGCCGCAGCAGGCTTTTTCTTAGCCACTGCCTTCTTTTTAGGAGCTGCCTTTTTTGCCGCAGGTTTCTTCTTAGCCACAGCTTTTTTCGCAGGAGCCGCCTTTTTCTTAGGCGCTGCCTTTTTCTTAGCTGCGGGCTTTCGTTTCATCTGCCCTTTCTTCTCAGCAGTTATCGATTCTTTTCGAAACTGCTTTCCAACTTTCTCCAGCTTCACGGAATTGGTACGTACCCGTTGTGCTGCAGCTTTGTTGCCGTTGATTGTTCGCTCCAGATCCGAAGTGATCTGGTCGAGCAACCCTTTCATTTGACCTATTGTCGTATTTAATGCCATGCCAAGAACCCCTCCTTATCAGAGCTTAGTTGACACCTAAATAAATATAATTTTGGTACATAATTTCGCAAGCTTTTTCTCTATTGACGCCCAGTCGACAGCATACTGTGGGAAAAGTAGACACCATTCAGAGAGGGTTTATTGGTCACTTTTCAACCTGTGAATACATTGTGAGGCCTTTTCGTCGATCAAAATTGGCCGAAAAGAATTTTCCTTTACTTTTGCCCCAATCGCCCCTATCCTTCTATTCAGAAAGCCTTTTATTTCGGGGTAAATCCAATGAGCTGGCGTCCTTTTTTTCTCTTTTTCTTGTTTGCTTGCTCCAATGTAGTGCTCGGCGCAAGCCGAGAATCGAGGCAATTGGCAAGTGTCAAAGAGTTGTATCAGTTTGGTCGTGGGGCCGAGCGTGACGGCAACTGGCGCGACGCCCTGCTCGCGTATTCCAAGATTCTAGAAGTCGATAAAGATACACTTTTGGAGCAAACTGCCCGTCTCGATATCAAAGTGCGCTCGGGTCTCGTGCTGTTGGAAATGGGAAAAGTTGCTGAGGCACGGCACTTGCTAGAGCAAGTGCGGGCACATGAATTAGCCGGAGCACTCGTCCTGCAGACGACTCTTTTAGAGCTACAGCTCCACCGACATGACGGCAACATCATGGATGCCTACGAAAACCTTCTTGAACTCGACGCTCAGATTGCTCGAAACGAGTGGCACCCACGTGACCGTGCCATTTTAGAGAGTGTTGAAGAGCAGGCCCAAGATTACTACCGTGAAAGCCTAGAAAAAGCTGAGCGACTATTCGACGCGGCGGCACATGAAGAAGCATCGGCACTATATCGACAGGTCCTCGTCTATCTTGAGCGTAACCTTTACGCGGACGATCGCGCTCAATTCACGGCAAAAGTACGTTACCGCTTGGCCCAATCACTTTTTTTGCAGGATGACTTCCCTGCTGTTATTGAGGTTCTTTCCGCGCAGGACCTGGCGACGTTCGAGCAGCATCCCGAGCTCTGGGAGATTTTTCAGAACGCCACTTATTTGTTGGGCCGTGCGCATCGGCACCTGAGTCAGTTCCATGAGGCGATTGAAGAGTACCAGCGTTACCTCTCCTTTTCCGATGTCTCGAAACTCCAGTATGCGACGGAAGTTACTTGGGAACTCGGCATCAGCTATTTTCGAGTAGGCAGCTGGTCACTTTCCGCAGAACATCTCAGCAAAGTGCCAGAAACGAGGAGTCGTCTTTTTTCTCTCGCTCAACTTTATCTTGGGCGTATCGCCCTCGAAGAAAAGGACTACATGGAAGTTGAGCAGGTGCTTAGTGCTCTCTCGTCGCGCCTGCGAGAAAAGGATCCGCTGCGCTTTGAAATCGCTTATCTGCGTGGTGAGGCCCTTTACCAAAGAGAGGACGTTCTTGGGGCAAGTGACTATTTTGCGGCTTCCCTTCCCGAAAAACATCCGGAGAAGGCGCCATGGCTCA
The DNA here is from genome assembly GCA_041603795.1 of Chlamydiales bacterium. Lineage (GTDB taxonomy): Bacteria > Chlamydiota > Chlamydiia > Chlamydiales > JBFIDQ01 > JBFIDQ01. The sequence goes on along the minus strand of JBFIDQ010000060.1, from coordinate 9,577 downwards.
CGGCCTCCCTCAACAAACTTTTCTCCTGTTACCTGCAGCTTGCTGATGACCCAAACAGGAACCTTGCAGATCAAGCCCACTACTTCAAGCAAGCTGAGGCCACGATGACGCAGCTAATGGAGTTAGAGCCTAGTGAGGGTCATCTCCTAGAACTGGGTCGGCTGCACCTAGCGAAACAGTTGAGACTTAAGGACGATGACGCTTTTGATGCCATTGAAGAGCTTCTCGGCAAAGAGCACACCTTTACTTCACTTGAACATGAAGTCGAAGCGCTACTTATCCGTTCTGAAGCAGCTCCTACCTTCGCATTACGGCAAGCCCGCTATCGCGAGCTCACGCATTCCGCCTATCAAAAGAGTGGTCGCCACGTCGACAGTTGGTATTATCGTGGAATCAGCGCCTATGAGGAGGGACGTCGACGTCTAGATGAGGGATACAAGGCAGAGGCGCTCATGCGCGAGGCTACTGAGGCACTAGGGCACGTAGTAAAGCTTACAAAGGAAGCTCCAAGCAATTGGACAGGTTTGGCGCTAAAGTACCAGGCAGAGGCTCTCTACACTTTAGGAGGGCCAGAGGAGATGGAGGAAGCTCTTGCTATCTGCACGCGCCTCATCAACGAGCAAACAGCCATTTGGGAAGCTCTCACCCACCCGGAAGAGGTTCTTTACCTTCAAGGAGTCATCGCAGCGAATTTGTCCAATAAAGACGAAGCTCTCATCGAGGTAGCGGAGGGCGCGCTACGCGCTGTCTATGCGAGGTACCCGGACGGACACCAAGTAGATGACGTGCTCAATCTATTGGGGCGCCTCCAGTACCAGCAAAAGCGCTGGAAGGATGCGGAGCAGACATTTGTTGCCTTCGGCGACCGATTTCCAGAAAGCCCTTTCGCCGGTGAAGCGTGGTATTGGGCCGCAATGGCAGCGGAAAAACAAGAGAAGCCTAAAGCAGAAATTGATCAGTATCGCAGAACGGTTTTCGATCTTTATCCCACCACGGAGCAAGCTGACCAGGTCTACTTCCACTACTATACATACGGAGAATATCTGCAAGGTGGTGAGGAAGCTTTGGCGCATCTGCAGGAGCTACCCAACCGCTATCCTAACTCCCCTTATCTGGTTCTCGCCCACTACCTCATCGGACTCGATAAGAAAAGAGATCGACAGCAGGCGATGCACGTCATTCCACAGGACCTTGTTGCGGCGATCAACAGCTTCCAAGCTGCAGAGGAACAGTATCACTTTTTACTGAAGCACGAGCTGGTCCCAGAAGATCTGCAGGAAACTATGGTTAAGGTGCGCTATCAGGCGCGAATTGAGCGGAGCCGCTCAGAGCTTCTGATCGCTGAACTTTCCGAGGGGGCGAAGCAAACGATCTACCTCGATTATGCTGAGAAGACGTTCAAGGAAGTGCTGGCAGAATTGATCGAACCAGACCTGGCCTTTCGCAAAGCACTTCTCGGCGAAAGTCGCTATCCACGCCTTCGGGAGGAAGCGGAATTCGGACTTGTTCAGGTCTATCGCCTTCGTGGCAAACACGAGTTTGCAGCGGAGCAATTGCAGGAGATGTTCCGTTCCTATGCCGAGCAAAAAATCACAAAAGGTTATTTGCTGAGTCGCGTTTGGGCGGAACACGCGCAGCTCGCCATCGACGATGGCGAGTGGGAGCTTGCTCTAAGTTCTCTGGAGCAAGCTGAGGCGGCGGGGGCCGGACTCCTTTCGCTGAAAGATAAATTACAGCTCTGGCTACTTTCGGCCAAAAGCAATAAAGTGCTAGGCAATTACGACATCGCCATGCGTCTACTCTCGCAGGTGATCAACGAAGGCGCCCCTCAACGGATGCGTACAGAGGCGATGTACCAGAGGGCCGAAGTTTACGAGGCCATGGGCAAGACGCAACTGACGATACGTCAACTTCGCGCTTGCGCTGGAAAAGAGGGCGTGTGGTCAGAAAAAGCAAAAAGCAAATTGGAGGAATATGAAGGCTACCATTGAGATGAGTGCCATGCTTGGAAATGTATTTAGCAGTCTGATCAATTGGAACGCGATCCTTGTTCTACTAGGAATCTGTTCCGTGATCAGTTTTACCGTCTTTATCGACCGAATCATGCAACTGCGGCGATCGGAGACCAATACGGGCATTCTGATGCCGCGCCTGCGGACGGCCCTTGAAAAGGGTGACATTGCGCAAGCAAACAGTGCCTGTGATGAAGTCGGCGGCGCCGTCGCGGTCATCATCAAAGCTGGATTGAAACGCCACAATAAGACCAAAGATCAGATTGAAAGCACGATGGAAGTTGCCGGCCTTCTCGAGGTAGCTCGCATGGAACGGAACGCAAAGATCTTGTCGATTATCGCCCATATCGCACCACTTATTGGACTTCTTGGAACAGTACTGGGTTTCATCCAAGCCTTCGGCGAGATGCGACAAAGTGGGATGATGGATATCTCCACGACGCAGATCGGGGCCGCCATGGAGTATGCTTTGGAGACGACGGCAGCCGGACTCGTTGTCGCCATCCCTACAGTGGTTGCCTACAATTACATTGTAAGCCGCATTGAAGGGTGCCTTTTGGATATCCAAGCTACGGCTTCCGAGGTAGTCGATCTTCTTTTAGATGGCCGTGAGAAGAGCTCATGAAGTTTCGTACCCACCTCAACGCTTCGAGCTCGCTTATCGACCTCACACCGCTGGTGGACGTCATCTTTTTGTTGCTGATTTTTTTCATGATCAGCTCCGATATTCTTCCCATCAAGGCGTTGAACGTGGAACATCCGACTCTTGAGAAGGAATCGCCTACAACACTCGCGCCTCTTTTGGTCATTATGGACGCCCAACATGTGGTGTATTACGGAAGTAATAAGGAAATCGTCGACTTGGAAGAGCTTCGCAATCGATTGAAACAGGAGCTAGATGGGGTACAGCCGGTGGTGCTGAGCGTTGACAGAAGAGTCGAGTATGGCGCATTTATGCGCCTCTTTTCTCTTGCGCAGGAGGTCGCGCCTTCGGTCAAGCTCGTTTACGAGACGACTGAGGGGTAGCGGATGCGAAGGCTGAGGCGAGTTCCCCTTCATCATCAAGAAATTGCCTTCCGCCTGGGCGGGGCAGAGCGATTTTTCTCGCCACGCCTATGCGTGGCCTTGGCGGTTGCCACGCTTCTCCATTTAATTGGTTGGTTCTCTTTTGCTATTCACGAAAACAGGTCAAATGTTCGTCCACCGAAACCTAGGATAGTCGTCGCCACCTCAGAGTTGGCCCCGCAAAAGCTGATGGAGACAGAAATTGCCCTCGCCAAGCTCTTAAGGGAGGCTCCCAAGCTAGGAACGGCTACCGCAAAGGCTCCGGATCTTCCTTTGCAGCCTGACCGCGAAATCAATCGACATCTGGTCCATCAAAAAAAACCAACTGACGCTCTACGCTACTTTGATCACCTGGAGAGCACTGTCTACGAACCTGACTCCGTAGATTTTGGTTTCCACCAGTCGCGACAACCTGTAACTGTCCATATCGCCGGACCGCTTGCTGAGATCCCTCTGTTACAAGACGGACTCCTTGCCGTGAACGCACTACTTAAGGGCAGCACGCCAACAGATAAGCAGCACATTAGTTTTCGGGTAAAAATGAGTGGCAATACGGGATCTATTTTTTGGTTCGATGCCGAGGAGAGCTCAGATCGCGAGGAGGTCAACCTTCTGGCCGAACGGTTGCTTCGCTACTTACAATTTTCGTCAGGTTCCGAAAGGTTCGTCGCTGAAGGACGCGTGGAGATGGTGATTTCCGTGGACCCAACGGAACGTCTGGAAGCTCTGTTTGCCGACTTAGACCATTTGGAGAATCACCCTCGATGATTGAAATCACGCAACCCTCCCTTTTCCTCGTCTACCTCCTCACCACCCTATCGGTCCTATTTTCCATGTGGGCGGTCCGCATCTGGCGCGGTCGAGGAAACGTATGAGGACCTCCGTTCGGGTCACCATTATTTGCCACCTCACCCTACTCTTCTGGTACCTCGCATGGGTTGCCATCAAGCCACCCTTAGAGGAGTTCTATCACTACAAGACCATAGAAATCCTATGCCAGGCTGTGAATGAGCCTCTGCCTGAGTCAACTGGACTCTCACTGAGTGGTCACATCGGCCGCACCCTTTACTTATGGGTAAGTGGGATCCCACCCTTTGCCAAAGGATGGGTAGCATTTAGCCTAGCCATCTGCCTTTTGCTTCTCTTCAGCATTCGAGGAGCTCGACAAGCCGTATGGCTTCTGCCCCTCCTCTCCCTTCTTTATGGATGGGACAACATACAGCATGGATTACCTCCCCGCCATTCTCCTGACGCCACGCTATTTCCAACGGAGCTCGAACTAGAGGCCTACGTAGCGGAGCCATTGAGTAAGAGCTTAGGGACTCAAATTGAGCAACTTAGAGCCGCCTGGCAAGTCTATCTACAGGACGTTTGGGGCGGCGAAGAAGCGTTCAATAAGGCACGGCTTGCAGCCTATCTTGACGCCCCGCCATCGAATCCTGTCGCCCTCATCAGAGAACGCGAACCCCCTCCCTTGCTCGCCATCTACCTAATATGGAATCTTTTTTTTGCTTTTTGGACCTCATTTAAGTCATAAGAAAAGAAACACACCAGCCCGTAGGTTCGTTTCATGAATCAATTCCATTCCGGCTCTATCGGGATCATGCGCAGAAACCCCTTTTCCCACGCCTCCGTATGGGGGGATAATACGAGGAAAGTTGAGCGCATCCAAACCAACAAGTTGCGCGACGCCTATCAGAAAAATAACAGCGGCCTGGGGCAACAGCGCGACCACTTTAAAGGCTCTCTCGGCTACCAGAAAATACGAAATGCGGCTGATAAAGTTCGAGAGACAGCCTCGAATCTTATGAGTTTCAAACCAGCCAACACCAACAACGACGACCTCAGCAATTTTGCCAACTCAATTTCCGATGCACAAGAGGACTTCAACGACATCTCTCAAACCACTGGCAATCAACAAACGAGCACAGCTGCCACTTGGCTAGGGGATCTCTCCAATCGAGTGACAGCTCTTACGGCCGGCGAAGACATTGTGGACCCTCTCTCATCCGAAGCTCTTACAACAAAGCTAGATGGAATCAAAGGCGACATCGATGTGTTATCCGATGAGCTCGTGCCGCATATTGCGGCGACCGAAACGAGTCCAGAGGAAGCGCTTCAAGCACTAAAAACTGATCTCGAAGCCTTCGCCTCTACCTACGGAGCCTCTGAAAGCATAACGACAGCGATCAGCGAAATCGACGCCGCACTCAATGCTGCTGACGGCACCATTGATATCACCAATCTTCAGGCTGAAAGTGGTCGCGACTACACCGCGGGAGCCACGTTACAAGTGGGTGAGGAGGTCTATAGCGACCGTAATTACACGTTCACTGACGTTGGTTCTTTCGAAGGAGCAACCCTGATCCAAACTGCCAACGATGACAAGTTGAGTGAGGGAAATAATTTCGTTACGATGGATCTCGATCAGAATGCAACCGTCTATGTGGCATTTGACACTCGAGAAGAAGATATTCCTGCTTGGCTACAAGATTGGGAAGATACTGGTGAGGAGTTGGCGAGTACGGATGTGACCACGCTCCGCGTCTATAAGAAAGAAATGGGTCCCGGAGAGGTCACTATTGGTGGCACTGAACAGGATTCGTGGGGACGTTCCAATTACTCCATCTTCCTCACGTCTGACGTACCAGATCTTTCAAATACCTTGGCAAGTAGTACGGAATCCGTAAGGGCCCTGCGCTCTGAATATAGTGGGGAGGAACTGACGGCCCTTAATCAGGTAATCAATACCGCTATGGGACTTCCAGATGCCGAAATGGAAAACGTTGCCTCTGCCTTTCAGGCACTCACACAAATTTCCGAGCGCATAAGTTCAATCACGCCAAACGACGCGCAATCCATTGCACAGGAAACCTTTACGCGACTCAATAATCTCATTGGTCAAATTCAGGAGATGGACGGGAGCGAGGAGCACTATGACACCCTGCAGGGTCAACTCGGTACGCTAGATGGACTCCGAGCGCAGCTCGAGCCTCACGTGGAGCGCTCGACCTTAGGAAACAAGGAAAAGGAGGTTGCTTTGGACGTGATCTCCAAGGAGATGGAAGCCGTCACCACGATGCTCAATCACAATCCAGGCAGCATCGAAATCGACTATAGCTCATCCAAACCAAAAACCCTTTCAGGACCAGAAGAGGGACAGATCCTAACGCCTGAAGGAACCAAGTTAAACACCTTGACCATTGATCCAGGATCGCTAAATACCCTCGATGCCCTAACGATCTCCTCCGATGGAAACTCCGCAACGCTAACAATTATGGGACAAGACCCCTTCATCGACAACCTCGAAAAAGGATCCATTTTGGCCCCGCCGGCGCCATAACGGACATCACAGATGCCTTTAGCCGCCCTCGCAGAGCGCCCTTCTACGCAAAAGTATCTTTGACGAAGTTTGCAGTTTGTACAGTGCGGATTTATTTGCTGCTGCAGCAAAAAAGCCTGTTCAGCGACAACTATTGTTTGCACATGCTCCATAAAATGAGTAAGGTGGGGTCAAATGATACGGTCTTGCCTAATACTACTATTGCTCTCGGTGACTGCAGCTTACGGAATACCGGAAGGGTATCCGGTGAGTTCTCTCGCCTTTCGCTACTCCGGAGAAGCCGCTGATCTTCCAAATTTGGCGGCTTTGAGCGGGGAGAAAATCGATCTTTCCGGTGGCAACCTAATTACTACCCCTGAAGAGAAGCAGAAAAATCATTCGATGCGTCTGGGAAAAATCGGTGGGGAAAATCCGACGCCTCTCTACTCAAGTGGCGCACTGGTTTCCATTGCTACGCAGATCCTTAGTTTCTACGAGAAGCAAGGGTACATGGGTATTTTTGTGGCGGTCGATCCCAAGCAAATCGATAGTAAGGGTCGAGACCTGCGAGAGAAGGGCGATCATGAGCTGACGTACGTGATCACTGCCTACCGCGTGGCCAACGTCAATACGGTCACGATGGGACCCGATGTACCATCTGGCGGTGGCCTCAATGATCCACGGTTGCAGACCATTCTCGACCACTCACCCATCCAGGCCGGGGCCGGCGTAGAGGTCTCCAGCGTTCTTCGACGCGACCTTCTTGATGAGTACATCTACTACCTAAACCGCTATCCAGGGCGGCGCGTTGATATTCTACTTACCGGCAGCGAGCATCCGGAACAGGTGAATCTCGATTACGTAGTGACCGAGGAGAAACCGTGGAAAATCTATGCGAATGTTCTCAATTCGGGAACGCGAAAGGATCACCGATGGATGGAGCGCTTCGGATTCATCCACCATCAGCTGTTTGATCGCGATATCATTCTAGCCATCGACTATGCGACGACGAACTTCAGCAACTTTCATTTCCTTCGTGGGTACCTGGAAGGACCCTGTGAGACGTTTGAGAAGCTTCGATGGTTTGGGGAGGTCACGTGGAGTGATTTCACTTCATCAGAATTCGGAATCTTTGATGTTGAATTTGCAGGATGTCAATTGGGAGGCACGGCAGGGGTAAAGGTCCTATTGTGGCAACACAATGACTTCTTTGTGGACTTCCTTGGAAGCCTCAACTGGCGCCACATCAAATCCAACAACAAGCTCCTTGGGGTAAAGGGATCGAGCCATTTCCTCCTTCCCCGCGTAGCCCTTGCTGCAGAACGCAGCCGTGTAGATTCAACGATCGCCGCGCACCTCACTCTAGAGACGAATCTCGGTGGACTCGTTTCCGATTCTACAGACCTGGCAAGTTTGGGTAGAGCGGACCCAGAAAAGGGGTGGTGGGTACTAAAAGGTACCGTGTTGTTCTCCAAGTACCTCGACGCTTCACCGGACCCACGCGAGCAGCACCACGAGATCTCCGCTAGTGGTGAATTCCAGTATGCTTTTGGTCACCGACTCATCCCTCAGATGGAGCGCGGCATTGGTGGGTACGATACGGTTAGAGGCTATGCTCAGGGGATAGTTTCTGCTCCGAATGCGGTCCTTGGCCGCGGTGAATACCGCTATCACCACTACCTACCGGATCAAGAAATACATGCGATTGGTCGCGCCTTCATTGACGGGGGACGCACCATGTTCACGAATCGCATGGGGACAGAAACCGACGAGACCATTGCCGGCACGGGCCTTGGAGTAGAAGTCGAGTGGCGCCGCAACGTCCGCTTCCGCGCGGAAGGCGGTCTCGCCCTAAACAGCGTGACCGCACCGGCCGTCTCCGCAGGTGACGGATTTGGTCACATTAGTGTGACCGTGATCTACTAAAGAAATATCCACACAATGAATCAGCTATTACGAAAGATGGTCCATTTAGGTGAACAGCCGAGTCACCAGGGGAAGGGGAAAAGGGATCTTCCTGGTTTGGACTTGGCACCACCGCCAGTGTTTCGCTGTCTCAGCAGTGGGCGCATCTCTAGATCTTCTTCCTCCACTTCCTGCTCTTCTAGCTCCAGCAGTTCCACCTTTGGTTCAGAGCTAGGGGCAGGTTGGGGTGGTGTGGACTTCTTTTCGGTCACTTGCTTCGGCACTGAGGGGGTGGGTCCGATAATTTTTCCGTTCGTAACTTCTCCCCGCACTTGAGAGCCACCCCCTAGGTAAACGACACCTTTAAGTCCATCGAATATGATATTCTCGACAACACTGTCGTTCTTTAGGTACACTTCCGGCTCAAAAGATGCCCATGCCGCCTCCGTTCCAGGTACCATCTTTTGGAGACTGTTTAATATAGTAATTTTACTCACTTTGGAAGCAACAAGTGTTGCGGCGCCACCTGCACGGATTTCTGCTTCTACGATCGAGTTGCTTAGAAACAGTTCTTTGCCTACTTTGACCCCCCCGTCGAGGCCCTTGATGTTGTGGAGTAGCGCCCTTCCATGGGTATGGAGGGCAGTAATTGTGGAATCTTGTGCCACAACACCATTGGTTGCTATGACGACTGTAGCGGTGCTCTCAGCAAGGTGTATGGTATCGTTGGAGTCCAACTCATTTACCGTGCACTTCTTTGCGTGAATGGAACCTTTAGCCCTTATTGTATTAGCGCTGCTATCCGTGAGGGTAACGTTTCCCCCTGCGAACACTCTGCGGACTTGGGCTTTAACTGCTAAAGTGATATCCGCTTTTGATGTAACAGCAAGCGCTTCTGTGCCAAAAAGCCGAACAGAACGAGCGACTCCATCAATTATAGCGCGCCTCCCAAGTCCATAGTCAAGGCCCTCCGAAGCGCCCTGTCTCTCGGGTGGCTGCGGAGCCGGTGACGCGAGTAGCATCAGATTCGGGGCGCTTCTGCTTACCTGTAGGGACATATATGGAGCTCCTTTCTATGTTTGAGTTAAATAGAATACACTGGGACGCTACCTTATGGCGAGAAAAAGGAGGTCTCACCACTCCCGATTCACTGCTAACAGCTCAAAATAACCTCCTCACAGAACATCGCATGTAGCGCACGGGCAGTCGGAGAGGGGCTTTCGTCCGGACAATGAACCGCACAAACCTGATAGGCTGGAAGAGGAAAAGGGAG
>JBFIDQ010000059.1:0-12166 GCA_041603795.1 Chlamydiales bacterium | reverse complement strand
CGATAAGCAGACACGGCCCCAAAAAATTGCCCAGAGACACTGAACAAAAAACTGCGTTATGCTAGCCTGCGACTAAAGCAGGAGTAAACGATGTTTAGTGGCGACGCGAGCGAACTGGAAAACTTGCGGCAGCAGGTGTTGGCGAAAAGAGGCGGGGCGACGAAGGCTCTCGTTGGTGGCTATTCCACTCAAGCGCAAAAAAAGCGGGGAGGCGCGGATGAGCTTACCTCCCTTGTTGCTAAACGGCGCGCCGATGCCATAAAAATTAGTACTCTTGCTCTGCGTGACCGCCTGGTGAAGGAGCTCGATCAGGTGATGACGGACCAATTTCGCGCTCACCCTGAACTCAAGGGGGAGGCTTTTGTGGGATTCGTCATGGGGGAGACTCCAACCGTGGAGGTCGTCAATATTGACGACGCTGCGAAGCGAGTGACGGATGTCCCTTATGAAGAAGCGAAAGAAATCCTGAGCGCAAAACCGGTTGGCTACTTCCAACCAAATGACTTCAGCGTGGAAACTCCCGATAGCGAGCCTTATCAGAGCTTTAAGCGCGGACTTACCGACTATCTTAGGAAAAATGCCAAGGTGATCCAATATCTGCAGGCGAATCCGGAGCAAATCGCTTCTCGAGAAGAGCTAATTCGACCTGTCTAGTGCAAAATTTCCAGTGACCGTGCATGCTTCTACGCATGTTTCGGCTGACAGAAAAAATTGCGCGACTTTGGCGGGAGAATCCTGCTCTTCTTTATGGGCTCAGCCTTTATCTCGGGACTCTTTCGCCGAGCCTATTGTGCTTGCCTCCCATCGCTCTCCTCTATTGCCCCATCTTTTTTCCAACCCACCTCTCACATGAATCTCCGCGACGTCGCCTCCTCCTTTCGCTCCCCTTTTTTGTTTTTGGAATGCTCTACTCTCATTCGATAAGCACTCTACCGGAACTTCCGCAGGAAGGACTCCCTGGCACGGCTTGGGTGCGGATTGATGCACCATCAAAAGTGACGAAGCACTACGGGCAATTTCTTCGTTACCCGGCGATTGTGGAGCACTTTGTTTCACATGAGGGAAGCGTGGCGCGTGGGGTCACGACAAGTGTGTTGCGGTCCGCCAACTCTGAGATGCTTTCCTCGCGCCACCTCTATCGGGTAAAGGCACGTCTGCGGCCTTCGTCTTATTCCGGAGCTGAGCTCAAAGTAGGCTCGCAGGCAAACTGGGAGGTGGTCGCTTCTCGCTGGGGTCTCGGCGACCTGCGCTACCGGCTGAAGCTTGGGGTATCGGATTATATTTATCGTCACATAGGATCTGAGCGTGCGGCTACGTTTCTTACCGGACTCGCCACTGGCGAATTTGACGATCGCATGATGCTTCAGCAGTTTGGGCGCTTCGGCCTGCAGCATTTGATGGCAATTAGCGGCTTTCACTTTAGTCTTGTTGCGGCAATGCTTGCCTTCTTGTTTCGCGCGTTTTTGCCTCCACGTTGGGTGGCTCTTGGCCTAATGCTCGCCATGAGCAGCTACTTTCTGTTCATAGGAATGCGTCCCTCTGTTATGCGAGCCTGGGTGATGATCCTTGTGTCCCTAGGTGCCTACTTCGCGCGTCGTGAGGTGCAACCTCTGAATACCCTTGGACTCGCTTTGATGGTGATTCTCTTCTATGACCCGCTCATGGGGGGGCAAATCGGATTCCAGTTCAGCTTTTTAGCGACGGCCGCAATTTTGCTCTACCTGGAACCCCTTCAGCAACTTCTCAGCTGGATTTCTCCAAAGCGACCCCTGCTTACCATGGTAAAAATGTCGAGTGTGGACCAGCATTGCTACCTGCTGATGCAATGGTTCCGGGCCGCTCTTGCCCTTACGCTCGCTGTACATCTAGTCACTGTTCCGTACCTTCTTGCCGCCTTCCACAAGTTTCCACTGATGAGCCTGCTCTACAACCTGTTTTTTCCCTTTCTGGTAGCCATTTCGCTGTTTCTTTTGCTTCTCGGGGTATTGCTTCCGCCTCTTCACTGGCTCAATCGGTATTTTACAGAGGCGTTGCTCGATTTTGTTTATCAGACCCCAACTGCGTTCGACTATGCGGTCTATTGCCGCTATCTATCTCCCTGGTTACTGGTAGGCTACATTTCGATCGTGCTGACCATCGGACTTCTTTTGCCTCGCCGCGCTAGGATGCCCCTGTTCTGATATTTTTATTAAATTAAATTTGGGGTATAGGATGGTTTGACCAAGGAGGAACCATGGTTCAAGCTTTAGGGATGGATCCCACTTATGCCTCATCGTTCGTGGATAGCAGGGATTTAATTGAAAGTGCGCTGCCGGATAGGGTGCAGCGAGTCATAGAAAGGGCGCTCTTTTTTTGCTTTCCGGATGATGGAGGGGCTGCTGTGCTGGGGCGGTTACGGGCTACCGTATCAGGAGATTGGCCATTCTGGCTGGTCTCTCTTTTTTTTACGGTTAAGGCCGTGGTTGCGGTCGCTGCCCGCGTGATTTGGGGAGGCTTACCGCCCCCTGACGTCTATCCTGTGTTTTTCAAGCATGTCATGGGTTGCTGAGCAAACTCCGTCATCTACTTGTAGTATGTGGTCAGCTACTCGCTCCACCCACGAGAGGTCGTGGGTGGCTGCAATGATCGTACGCCCGTGCTTGGCTTGGCGTGCCATGAGTTCCCATATGGCCTTCTGATGAACAACGTCGAGGCTCACCGTTGGCTCATCAAGGAGAATGATCGGGGCCTGCGTGACGATCGCGCGGGCAAGGTAGATGCGTTGGCGCTCGCCACCAGAGAGTTCGCAGATGTCGCGATCGCGTAGATCCCAAGCATCCACGGCTCGCAATGCGCCCTCGACGAGCTGGCGATCGCCTGACGTTGTCCCATGGCAATAGCGGCCCATGGCGACCATTTCGAAGGTGGAGAACGAAAAGGTGGGGGAGGGTGCTTGGGGGACATACGCCATCAGTCGACTTCGTCCTTTTCGATCGAGCGAGGAGAGGGCTACGTCATTGTAAAAGATTTCACCGGTAGTTGTTGGCCAGATCCCTATTAGGGTCTTGAGTAGGGTTGATTTCCCTGCACCGTTGCGTCCTATGATGGCAGTGAGCGTGCCAGACGGAAAGCTAGCCGTGGTCGGAGCAAGCAGTCGCTTCCCTTTGCGTTCCGTCGTAATTTCTCGCACTTCTAACATTAAACCCTCACATCGCAGTACTTAGGTGGCGTCGCTGTCCAAGAAGAAGAATAAGGAAGAAAAGTCCTCCTAGAAGCGAAGAAATGTTGCCGATGGTGAAGAGGTGAACACCCGTAAGTCGTAGTGTTGCCTCTAACCCGGCAAGTAACGTCGCTCCTCCCAAAGCAGAAAGCGGCACAAGTTGGCGGTTGTCTGATCCCACCATCTTCCTCAGAAGATGCGGTAAAAGCAAGCCAAAAAAGGCAATGATGCCGACCGCTGCTAGTGCGCCCCCTGTGAGCAAGGCGACGAAAAGGAAAAGGTAGGTGCGCACTTTTTCGACGTCGACACCGAGAGAGGCAGCTTCCTCCTCACCAAGGGCTAGGATATTGAGCTCCTCACAGTAGCGAAGGCAGCCGATGATTCCAATAAGGGCAAGCGGGAGCTGCATATGAACATGTTGCCAGGTGCGGTCGAGGGTGGAGCCCGCCTCCCATTCGGTGAGGGTCTGGATGAGCGCCCACTGGTCTCGCAAAAGGTAAAGCATAGCTTTTTGGAGAGCGAGAATGACGGTGCTGATGGCAATGCCATTGAGAATAAGCGTGGGCAGTTCGAGTCGGCCTTCTCGAATGGAAAACGCAGTCACTATGGCAAGCGTAGCAAAGCTGCCGATACTGGCTGCCAAAGGGACAGAAAACGGGTAAGAGAAATGCCACCCTAGGATGAAGACAATTAGGACACAAAAACTGCCTCCGAAGGGGATGCCTAGAACGCTAGGTGAGGCTAAGGGATTGCGAAAAAGTGATTGTGTGACGGCGCCGGCTACGGCAAGTGACGCTCCGGTGAGCAGTACGACAATTAGGCGGGGAAGGCGCTCATCAATCAAGCAGCTCCACCCAGGCTCACCACGCAGGCGAGCCAGAGCTCCCTGGCAGGCAAGGACAATAGGGGTATCGCCGCAAAGTAGGATAGCAGCTGAAAACAGGAGGCAGAGCAATAAGAGCCCCGACTTCATTGCCGCATCGCTTCGACGAGGTCGTAATAGGCGAGGACGAGGTACTGCGATGGGGAGGTTTGTATGGCTTCATCGACGGCGACAATGCGCCTCTCTTGTACAGCAGCTGTTGCCGCCAAGGCCGGCTCGCTAAGAAGCCTTCGCACAACACCTTCGCTGTTTTTCTTGCTTGTCGAGACAATGATGCAGTCTGGATTAAGGTGAGCCATCTCCTCCAAACTGATGGAAAGGCGCCACTCGCTGCTTCCTTGCGGGTCGCGCAAGGCAAGCAGTTCCCTACGGTTCATGCGCGTCATCAGTTCCGCTGGAAGGGTTCTTAAGGTCGGCGTTGAGTACTGTGAATAAGCATTGAGGTAGAGAGGGCGCTTTGGCATGGAATTGCCCTCGGCAAGCACATGGTTGTCAAGGTGGAGAAGAGCCCCCTTGATAAAAAGAGACATGAGTTCAGCTTTGAGTGGACGATTGATGATGTTGCCAATTTTCTCCATGCCTTCCAGTATCTCATTCACACCATCCGTTTTGCTATACGAAAAAAGTTTGAGACCTTGGCGACGTAGCGTCTCGACTGTCGATGGTAGGCTGTAGCTGGCAACAAATGCTACGTCCGGTTCTCTATTGAAGAGCGCCTCACTATTGTAGCGATCGGCATCCATAGGCACAGCTTCCATCTTGCCCTCCGGAAAAAGATCACTTTCCGTTCGCATCTTATGAGGAAGTGCAACGATTTGATCGGAATCGGCCATCGAAAGAAGTAATGTTGCCGAGCTATAGGTCTGAGGTAGAAACTTTAGGGGTGGGTCTGTCAGATCAAGGACAACACCGCTTTCATCAATGACCTCTTTGAGGCGATGCGCCTCGCGTAGAGTTGCAAGCTCTTCCTTAGAATAGGTGAGCAATTTATGGGTGAGCTCGCGTGCGCGCTGAATGGCTTCAGGCTTGAGGTGTTTTACCCCCTTCCAACCTTGTTTTGAGAGTAGGTTGGCATTTTCTTGCCATTCCTCAAGAAGTGAAAGGGCAATCGTGATGTCTCCCGCAAGCGCCTCCTTGAGGCTGCTGCGGGAGTGAGAGTCGATTTTAGAAGAAAGGGTGGCTTGCTTGATATCTGTGTCCGGGGGTGCGCCATTGTTCCGAAGACCAATAGCTAACGCCCACCATAGGCCGATAGCAAAAAGAATTGCTACAAGAGGCCACCAGGATTGAATGCCACCCTTTCTTTTTGTCATTGCCTATGCCTCATCTTCTTCTGGTGCGTCTGCAATCAAAGCCTCTGAAATGAGGACAATGCCTGCCACCGAGGAGGCGTGGATGAGAGCTGCCTTGACCACTTTTACAGGGTCTACAATACCGGCCAAGATGAGGTCTTCGACCTCTTCTGTGACGACATTGAAGCCATAAGTGCCACCCTTTTTGCGGATTACATCGATGTAGACCGAATCTTCCTTGGCAACGTTCCGAATCAGTTGACGAGTCGGAGCCTCACATGCTTTTGCAACAAGCTTTGCTCCCAAAGCCTCATCGTCGCTTAGGTCGAGGGAGTTCGCCGCAGAAGCTGCATGTAGCAGGGCTACGCCTCCACCAGGAACGGTACCCTCTTCGATAGCAGCCTGCGTGCTATTTAGGCTGTCTTCGAAGCGCTGCTTGCGGTTCTTAAGCTCAGGTTCTGTATTGGCGCCGACGCGTATCACAGCGACTCCGCCACTAAGCTTTGCTTTGCGCTCAAGAAGTTTTTCTTGGTCGTATGAGCTTGTTGTTGACTCATACTCGGCATCGATTTGTTTCACGCGGGCTGCTACAGCTTCTGAAGAGCCTGCACCGTTAACGAGGGTGGTATGGTCTTTAGTGATGCTGACCTTCTCTGCGCTTCCAAGAGCGTCTGCTTGCACGTCCTTGAGAGAGGTTCCTGTCTCTTCGGAAACAACGGTAGCCCCAGTCAGTGCCGCGAGATCGGCGAGCATCGCCTTTCTCTTGTCACCGAAACCAGGTGCCTTCGTTGCAGCCACTTTGAGAGAGCCGCGTAGACGGTTCACTACAAGAGTGCTGAGCGCATCGCCTTCAATGTCTTCTGAAATAATGAGCAGTTCCTGACCCGAACTTGCCGTCGTCTGAAGGATAGGAAGCAGGTCATGGATGCTTGAAATTTTGCCGTCGACGAGGAGAATTTTAGGGTTCTCCATCTCGGCAATCATTTTGTCCGCATTCGTGCAGAAGTAAGGAGAGAGATACCCTCGGTCGTAGCGCATGCCTTCGACAATCTCAATTGTAGTCTCAGTGCCCTTCGCTTCTTCGATGGTGATGACCCCTTCCTTTCCGACCTTCTCGAAGGCTTCAGCAATGAGTCCACCGATGCTCTCGTCACCACTCGCAGCGACAAGCGCAATTTTCCGAGTATCCGCGTCGGTTGTAACGGATGTAGCGCTCTTCTCAATGGAGTCAACTACGGCCGCAACGCCCTTTTCGATGCCACGCTTGAGCAAGATTGGACTAGCCCCGCTTGTGACGTATTTGATGCCGCCATCTACGAGTGAGCGAAGAAGTAGCGTGCCAGTTGTGGTGCCATCACCGCACTTGTCTTTGATTTTATTAACTGCCTCTTTCGCCATCGCAACTCCCATGTTCTCATAGGTGTCGGCCAGCTCAATTTCGCCAGTGATGTCTTTACCGTCATTGGTTACAGACGGCGCTCCCCAGCTCTTTTCGAGCCCTACGCTGCGTCCCTTTGGCCCCAAAGTACACGCCACGACGTCAGCAAGTTTGCCAATGCCGGTTGCGAGCTTCTGCCGAGCCTCTTCTTCAAAAATAATTTCTTTCGCTGTGTCGCTCATGGTCTAATTTGCTCCTAAATAGTTAGAAAGTGGTTGCTTAGCTGGTCGTTCAAAAAGTGTAGGCCAATGGATCGAATTTGTAAACAGGGTTACGTTCGAAACCAGGGCAAATTTGCCAAATTTTAGCCTGGAATCGGATAAATCAGAGATAAGGCGCTCCTTTGCGGACCTTGGCGCCTTACCGTGTTTGCGTCGAAAAAAATGTAGTCCATCACAAGCCACTACTCTGCATTTGAAACGAGGTAGTCGCCCGGTGTTACGCTTGGTTCGGCTTCGGTTTAGGCTTCCAGAGCAAGGCCGCCCTTGCTAAAGGGTGTCCTAGTGTGGCTGCTCGATGCAGCCATTTCTGAGACGTTGCTATTTTGCGTGGGGTGCCAATTCCGTTTCCGGTCATCCAAGCGACGCCGAATTGAGCCTCTGAGTGCTTCTGGATGGCGGCTTTCCAGATCCATTGGTAGGCCGTTTGGGGGTGGACCTTTCTTACGCCGCGACCGCTAAGATGAGCAATGCCTAGACGATATTGTGCTCTGGGGTGTCCCTCATTAGCAGCGAGGCGGAGCCATTTTGCGGCAAGTATGGGATCTTTCTTGGTGTTGAGTCCGAGGGCGCAAGCTCGAGCAATTTGAAACCGAGCTTCTGTGTCGCCCTTCAGGGCAGATTGATGAACATGTTTGCAGGTGACGTGGAAGAGTTGTTTGTACATATAAGAACCCGTGGTCTCGACCTCAGAGGCCACTTGGATGCCTCCACGCTGCACCCAAAGCAGGCATCGATAGGCGCCTCGGTGACCTTGAACAGCAGACTGTAATAGGCAGGCTATCGCTTTTACATGATTTTTTGGGGTTCCAAGACCAAGGGCATGGGCGCATCCTACGGCGAACTGGCTCTCTATATTACCGGTGCGCGCGGACTCATGAAGGCTGCTTTGAATGGCAAAGCGAACAAGATCCATTGTTTCAGATACATGGCCAGGCGAGGGCAGAGAGCGGTGAACTAGAGGAGCATGGTTAAAGTGATGGGCAATTTTAGCTATTGGTGGTTCCAAAAGCCTCATTTGGAGGGGAGGGGGTTGTATTTCATTTGAAATTAAAACTCTCATCGCGCACTCGTAGGGAATCTGTGCGTACTCCTCGCTAGACGGGTGGGGTATCTGATTTGTAAAATTTTGGATACTATTTGCTGAAAAGGTCATTATTCTATTGTTGCACTTTTTTAAATGTGTATTATATGGTTTAATATCTTTTGTGAGCAAATAAAAAACGCCTCTTTGACAAAGTCAAAGAGGCGTTCAATAGCAGGATCCGTTGAGCCTTATCGAGCTCTTTCGTTCTCCACAGCTTCTCGCAGAAGAGAAACGGCTTCGTTATAGAGATATGGAGTAGATGTTCCCTGATCACTCAGGCTCTCCACTTCACTCTCTAGTGCAACCGCGCGCTCTTCTTTGTTTTGAACGGTCTTCAAAGCAAGTGAATTGAAGTGAACACCTTTTTCTATGAAGTAACGAAGTACGGCCTCTCTGTCAGATGAAAGGTTCGTGGATAGCGCTAGCGCCATCATGGGGGTGGTTCCACTGCTATTTGAAACGTGGATGTCTGCCCCATTGTTCACTAGAAACTCAACCGTAGCGAGAGTGAGGTTTTCGCTCTGCACAACCTGGTGCAGAATGTGCTCGCTTCCCTCACTAATCACGTTGATGCTTGCGCCGTTGTTTAGAGCTTCCGCCGCAGCTTCCAAGTTATTTCCCAGGGCAGCACTAACTAGCTCCTCCTGGTAATTGTTCACTTGTGAAATCGACTCGTTGGAGGAGAGCTCTTCAGTAGTCTCTACCGCCTCGGTAATGCTCACTTCTTCAGTGGTTTCCATTGCCTCTTCGACAACAGCTTCGGCTACTGGCTCAATACCAGAAAGCTCGCGAACTTTTTCGCCGAATCCAAGCTCTTCTGTTACGGGAGATTGGAGAGCAGCCTGGAGTCCAGTTTCGAGGGTCTCGTGATCAAGAGCATCAGCAAGTGGACGCGTTAGCTCCTCTACGGCCGCAAGACGCTCTTTGATCGCTTTTCCTTCTGCAAGCAACTCATCGGAATTTTCAACGTTTTCATTGTACGCCTCGACTTCCGCTTCGTAGCCATCATAGCGACCTGAATGCAGCCACTTGGCGATGTTCTCCTCTGGGGAGTTCGTCATGTTGTCAGCTTCAATTTCGCTGGTCGTTGTTTCGATCGCCATTGAAGAGGTGAGTAGCTCCGGGTGAAGAGCATCGTACCCGCTAGCAAGGGTCTGTAGGCGCTCCACTAAGCTGTTGGCTTCCTGCGATGCAGCTCCGAAAAGATCTTCCAGCGTATCGTAGCGTTCCTGGTCGGCAGCAGTCAGATTGTCCACCACACGGAAGCTGTCCGAGCGATGAGTAAAGTGACCGTGCTCATTGCGGATAGTTAGCAAGGCCTGGAAATTTCCAGAGAAGCTAAGTCCAGGTAGAGTGACTTTGGCACGCTGATGCGAGCTGTCAAATTTTAGATCCTTAAAAGTCTTCTCGTAGATCACGGTGTCATCTTTGTCGCGAATCGACAACCACATCGTGTGGGGCACTCCACTACCGATGTCGTACGTGTAACCGATGCCCACGGGCTCGTTTACTTGGACGCGGCTGCGATTATTGTTTTCGTTTGAAAAGACTTCCACAAATAGGTTCTGAGGGCGCGCACTGTTCTGGCGTGACTTTTCAAGCGCTAGATAGCTTGAGCGAACGATTTCATCCTGCACGGCATTGGCTTGGCTCTGTCCGAGTCGACGATTGATCGCATCAAAGGTGTTCCATACATTCTCTGATTGTTCCTCGACAAAGGCTGTTAGGAAGTGATTGAAGATCTCACGGTTGCCACGAGGGTAGCGGCCGAGTGAACGTAGGAGTTGTGAAGCTGTGTCGGGCGACATCAATTCCTCACGCACTTCCTCAGAAGAGTCCCATTGTGCGAAAATAAGGTCCTCAAAGGCGCGCATGGTTTCGCTGTAGGCTGGGTCTGCACTTACCAATACGCTAGGAAGGTAGGGGGTTCCCGCTTCGCTGCTATCAGCAACTTTTTGTGTGACGAGGTCTGCTAGGGTTTGGTAGGCACTGTTGTTGGTGAGACCAGCGTTTAGCTCGCTAGGGTTTGCCGCTGGTGAACGTGCTGCTACTTCGTGTGCGCGGAACATTTCTGCTGCTGCTGGAAGCAGATGACGAACGGTGCTGCTCTGCGCCTGTGTAGACACTGTTTCCCAGTCGCCTTGCATGGCTGCGTCGACCGCCGTCATAACGCTTAGTAGCTCAGCAGGCTTTAGGTCTACTTTATGCAGGCGCTCACCTACGACAAAAGTGAGTCCGAGGGAGGGTGCTTCCTTGCCCTGTGTGGAGTCTATATCGTTTAGAGTGCTCTGTAGGCGTGTCCAGCTACTGCCGGACTCCGACTCGGACGCTGTCCAAGTCGCCGTTTCGCTGTTTTGCGTGGTAGCACCCATATAGCTGGTGCTACTGATCAGCGCCAGCAGGGTGAAAGATGTAATCCGTTTCATGAGTAGGGGTGCTCCTATACGTTTATTGAGTGGCTGAATTGAAGGAGACCATTGAGCGCTCCTCCATCTAAGTCGCCATCGTATAAGGATCAGCGTTTTTTGTGAAATAGAATTGTTTAAGAGGTCAGTTTTTTTTTGTTGCCTTGCGAAGTTCTTGGCCAAAAGAGGCAAGATACGGGCCTCGATATGGGGCCCGCGCCTCGTTCGTTGCGGGGGCGGGCAAGAGCTGTTGCTGAAGATCGTCTGTCGCCAAGAGCGTCAGCGAGTAGTCGAAGAAATCGTCTTGGATTTCATCGCCTTCCTTGAGCAGAAAAACATAAGGTCGATAGGGTGAGGCGGGAAGATGATGCATAGCTCTCCTGGTTTGTTAAGCGCTCTTACAGCTCTACTTACGTGTTTTCATTTTTTAGGTATAGCCCTCGCTTGGCGATTCCGCGAAGCTGGGCAACTAATTGTACAGCCTCCTTGCGAGAAAGTCCAAGTTCTTTTTCTACGGCGGCTACGTGTTGTTCTGGAGTATCCTGCTGCCAAGGGCCTTGGTAGGGGCCGATAAGCAAAACGATTTCCCCTTTTGGAGAGCGATTCTTCCACTCTTGAGCGATTTCAGCTGCAGGTCCATAGTTGACTTCCTCATAGAGCTTGGTCAGCTCCCGTGCTACGGCGGTTGGAGCTTCCGGAGCCATTTCGGCGAGGAGCTGCAAGGTCTTTACTAGGCGATGAGGTGACTCATAAGCTAAGCTTGTTCCCTGATAGTGTAGCATTTCAGCTAGCTGGCGTCGCAAAGCGCCCGGTTTTTTCTCCAAGAATCCGATGAACTCAAATCTCTCAGTGGGTAGTCCGGAAAGAACAAGCGCTTGGATCACGGCGCAGGCTCCGGGAATCGCCGTAATAGGCAGTCCTTCCTTTCGCAGGCGCGCAACCATTCGCTCCCCTGGGTCACTAATACCTGGCGTACCCGCGTCGCTAATTAGGGCAATCTTCTTACCGGCTTTAATGAGTTCAACGATCTCATCTTCGCGTTCGGCTTCATTGAATTTATGGTAGCTCTTAAGGGGACGTTTGATTCCAAAGTGGTGCAGCAGCTTGCCGCTGTGGCGCGTATCTTCGCATAAGATGAGGTCAGCCTCACGCAGCGCGTCAATTGCGCGCTGGCTGAGGTCGCCTAGATTTCCAATAGGGGTCGCGACGAGAGTTAACATGAAGGTGGCACCCAGATTCGAACTGGGGATAGAGGCTTTGCAGGCCCCTGCCTTACCACTTGGCTATGCCACCGAAAGCGTCAACAGGATAGTCCAGTGGCGCCTTAAAGGTCAAGGGGGAGATTTTTTCCTCACAAAAATGCGAAAACCGATTTTTGTGAGGAGAATTTTATGGAGATTTCTCCTCACAAAAATCGGTTTTGTTGATTTTATGATGCGGGCTCGGCTATAATTGTCCTTGAGGACAACGAAAGATAAGGAGGTACAGTGAACCCTTTTTTTTGGACGCCGTGCGGAGCTGGCTCAGCTGGAGAGACTGCGAAAGAAGCGAGTGGCTAGCCTTGTCGTAATCAAGGGGCGGCGACGCATCGGCAAGAGTCGACTCGCCCAGGAGTTTGGCAGAGAGCTCAATAGCGTAGTGATT
>JBFIDQ010000058.1:0-12192 GCA_041603795.1 Chlamydiales bacterium | reverse complement strand
GCGACAAATCTTAGTCTATTGCTTACGCTACAGGCTAAGATTTGTCGCGGCTCCGCTGCTAGGTCCGACTTCGATGCAGTTGGTTTCTCTCACAAAAGTGAGCGAAAAGCCGAACAAAGCCTGACGACTCAGCTAAATTTGCTATGCCATAAGGGTCTGGGCAAAGAAACCTTTGAGTTTATCGAAGAAGCCCTGTCTCTTGGGAGAGTTATGTGGTCCTTCGAGCTCACTGAATTCCTTCATTAGCTCTTGCTGGCGAGTGGAGAGGTTCGTGGGCGTTTCCACGTGAACCTTCACTAAAATGTCGCCTTGGCCGTGACCGTGTACATTGGGGAAGCCTTCCCCTCGAACACGGAATACCTTCCCAGATTGCGTTCCTAATGGAATCGTCACTTTGGCCACTTTTCCATTTAGAGTAGGAATGTCTTTTTTCGTTCCGAGAGCTGCCTCTGAAAAGCTCAATGGCATGTCGACGAGGAGGTCGTCTCCATCCCGCTGGAAAATTTCATGATCCTTAAGCGTGATGAAGATATACAAATCGCCGGCCGGTCCGCCGCTTTCACCAGCATCACCGTAACCGCTCATTTTTAGGCGCATTCCCGTGTCGACCCCAGGAGGGACGGTCACTTTAACTTGCTTCTTTTCCTGTGTGCGGCCGTCGCCGTGGCATTTTTTGCATGGGTCCGTGACCATTCTCCCTTCGCCGTTGCAGCGTGGGCAGGTCATAGCCATGCTAAAGAAGCCACGACTCTCTACAACTTGTCCACTTCCACCGCATTGCGAGCAGGTCTGTACGGCGTTTGGATTTGCCGCACCGGAACCTCTGCAATCGGTGCAGGTGCGCCGAATTCCAAGGGCAATCTCTCGATCGCAGCCTGCTGCAGCTTCTTCAAACGAAACTGTTAAGGAGACCTTTTTGCTTGCGCCCCGCATGGGGCCTTGTCGTCCACCGCCGCCGTGCCCTCCGCCGAAAAAGGATTCGAAAACCGAGTCACCTCCTCCGCCGAATGCCCCCATAAAGGTGCGTAGGGCCTCATCCATGCTCTCGAACCCACCTCCTCCACCAGGCATGCCCGCGCCTTCTAGTCCAGCTTTTCCATACTGATCATAAAGCCCACGCTTTTGCTCATCACTGAGAACCTCGTAAGCCTCGGAAATTTCTTTGAATTTTCCTTCAGCTTGTGGGTTGTCTTGATTGCGATCGGGATGGTATTGAAGGGCTAGTTTGCGGTAAGCCTTTTTGATTTCGGTCTGACTCGCATCTCGTGAGACGCCGAGGGTATCGTAGTATTCCGACATGGATAAAACCTAACGGCGACGTTTGTATTTCAGAGCGGCCTTTGCTTTGAGGCGCTTCTTGATTGAAGGCTTCGAGTAAAAGCGATGCGCTTTCACAGCCTTCATGATTCCTTCTTTATCCAGACGCTTCTTCAGAATTCGAAGAGCTTTATCTATGGATTCTCCTGCTCTAACCTTAACGCTTGGCATCTACATTACCCATGGTTCACCACTGTTTTTGTATCTGTTTATTGTCTCACCATCCAAGGGGGAGACGAAGAGTCTAAACTCAGCAACTATTATAACGATGGAGCTATTAAGGTTCAATGCCGCGTCGTGTCCGCGTATTTGGACTTAAAAATCATGGATGGGCAAGGTCGCCTCTTGCATTTTATACCCCCTCGTTGATAGACAACATAAATTACTCATCGTAGAAATTTGGAGAATATATGAGTTCGGTAGGCACCGTTGATCTTGTTGCGTTGAATAGGAAGTGCCCTGAGGACAATGGCGTGAACTATCTTCTTAGGTGGACTCGGGATGCCTTTCGTGACAGGAGAGTGGCGAGCCAGCTCGCTTCCAGCAAGCTCCGCGTGATTACCTTAGAGAGCGTCCTTTCGAGAAAAATTCATTACTTAGGGAAAACAAACGTCCTTCTAACAATCCGAAGCGTTACGTCACAGAGGTGTCCGGAGAAGCATTGGCAATGTATAGGGAGCAACCGGATCAACTATACTTACCAACTCGGAAAGAGCCCTAGCCTCAAGAATTGCCCAATCTGGATGGAGCACCGGTGCGACGCAGGTTTGAAACTGCCTCCCAACCGCTGGAATTTTCAACATGCGACGTCATGTGCACGCAATCGCAGTGTAGTCCGTGTGATCGTCAATCATAATGACAAGCGCGTGCATTGCAACTATCTCCCTCTTATAAAAGCCGCAGGTGACAAAAACTTTAAGGCCTATCGCGGCTACAAATGGGAGCTAAAAAAGCTCTCCGATAAACCACCCCTCGCTCATATTGAGGAGATTCTTGCCAAAAATGCCAAAGAGTAGGCGTTAAAGCTGTTTATTTTTTAGGGCGCTATCGTGGCTCATGGGCCCTCGGTTCTAATCGGGCAAGCTCTGCTTCGGTCTTGCGAAGATAAAGCAACTCAATAGGTTTACCTTGTCCTTGAATAGCTTGCTCTGCCAGGAGATGGGGGGCGGGATTGCGCTCGATTAGCGGCCAATCGATTCGTGCGCTCAATTTTTTCTTGCTTGAAGTTAGGATGCGAGTCGTTTGAGGGTCGATCTTGGCGGTTAGCTCATGAAGGGAGCACGCTGTCGGGTTTTCAAGTCCTGGTTGCCACAAATAGACCCCGCTGATCCTGGCGTCAGCAATGACGATGAAGGGCTCCTGCTCTTGGTACGCCATCAGTGGATGCAGAGGGACTATGGGAATTCCGCAACTCATGGAAACTCCTTCTGCGGTTGCCTGCGCGATTCGGAGTCCTGTATAGGACCCTGGTCCTACTCCAACTCCGACAAAATCAAGGTCCGCGGGTTCCATGTGAAGCTCACTCATGGCGCAATCAATTTCGACCATTAGCTCATGATCTGACGAAAATGTGCGCCAATGAAGCACGTTTTGACCTTGAATAATCCCTACAAATTGGCAAGGGGAGGAGGCGTCGAGAAGAAGTCCGGTTAAATTCATGTCTACTAAAATACCTAAATCTCTTGTTTTTAGATAGATAAAATTTTATTTCAGATTCTACTGCTTTGTCCTATAATAGTGGGAACCGTATAGGACCGAGGGGCCCCCGTGAAAATTGGACAGAAGCTCAGCCTTGGGCTGCTTGGTATTGTCATCTTGCTCGGCACGGCCGGAGTATTCGGCCTCATCGCCAGCGGCCAGATCATCAATTCATATGACAATCTTGATAGCCAGTTTGGGATTACCGCCACGTCTACTCACCAAATTCGAAATCGAGCTAGACAGGCAGAGAGCCACCTCCTCTCCTTCCTGATGCTGCACAGAGAAAGCGATCGTCGTCTTTTCGATGAGCAGTTGAAATCGATTCGGAAAGAAATAGTTGCGCTACAAGCTATTGATGCAGGTGAGGCTTTTCAAAGCAGTTTGAGGGAGCTGGGCGCTTATGTTGAGAGTTTCTCGGGCGAGGGGAGTACTCTAATTGAGGAACTCACCCTTCAGCTTAAGCAGGAAGTGAAACAAGTCGATTTCAGAGAGCACCGTGGGCTCGAGAATTTGACTGTATTGGTCGGAAATATTATCCGCACAACAACAAAAATGGGTGGGATGCAAACGGCTCACGAGCAGCAGCAGCGCATCAGCTCAGCTGCGAGCGAACTCGCCCTGACCTCCAAACGCATCGAGCACCACCTTAATCTTTACCTCGTCACTCTGCGCTCAGAGGAGAAAAAAGCGTTCCTCTCACAGTTTGCTAATTTGCAGCGCCAGGCCACCCTACTAGAGCCTCGTCTTTCGAGGGCGGGTGAAAGCAATCTTCTCCAGCAGATACAAAAACACATTGAAGCTCTTGCGCCTCTAGGCAAATACCTGCTATCAGCGGCTGAACGCGATCTCGATGAAACGGGTGAGTTTAGTCCGGGTCAGTACGAAAAAACCATCGAGGAGTTCTTGCTCGTCAATGCAGATATTCGGGCTAAGGGAGAGACTCTAGTTAATTTAGGCCTCCAATCGCTGAGGTCTCAAAAGGAAGAAGGAATTCAGCGAGCGAGAACCATACAATGGAGTATTCTGCTCGTGATGGCGATTACGGTCTGTATCGCTTTGGTCTTCGCCTACTTCTTGACGAACATGATCGCCACACCAATCCGTTCCCTACAGGAAGCTATCCAACTCTATTCACAGGGAAAATTTGACACCAAAATCCGTGTCCATTCCAACGATGAACTGGGACAGCTAGCGGCTTCCTTCAATACCATGGCGGCAAATCTTAGCGACACCATGGTCTCTCGCTCTTTTGTTTCGGATATCATCGAGTCAATGCCGGAGACGTTGTTTGTTCTTGAGCCCAATCTTGAGATTAAGATGGTGAATCGAACGGCTACTAATTTGCTGGGCTATTCCGAGAATGAGTTGATCGGGACTCCGCTAAAGAAGTACTTTTCGAGTGACTGTGAGCTCCGAAAGGCTACGGCAAAGGACTTTGCCAAAAGAAGTTCTATTCAAGGAATGAACGCCTCGTTTCTAACCAAAGGTGATCGAAAAATCTCGGTGCTGTTTTCCGTTTCTCCAATTATGGGAGAGGATGATCAGGTGCAGGAATTTGTCTGCGTTGGAAAGGATATTAGTGAGCTTAAGCAGGCTGAAAATAAGCTGAGGCGATCACTCAAAGCTCTATCCGACATACGTTTCGCTCTGGATCAAACGGCTATTTTGGTCATCACCGACAAGAACGGCACAATTTCACATGTAAACGACAAGTTTTGTCAAAATTCTGGATATGAGAAAGAGGAACTCCTCGGGCGACCAAATGGCTTGATCAATCCGGAGCTTCACACGGAGGAGTATGTGACTCAGCTTTGGAGGAGCATTACCCGGGGTAAGGTGTGGCAGGGGGATCTCAAGAACCGATCAAAGGCAGGTAGAACGTACTGGGTCAATAACACAATCGTTCCTCTGTTGGGTGACGAGGGAAAGCCCATTCAATACCTTGCCATTCAGTTTGATATTACGGAACGCAAACGGGTCGCTGCCGAACTCCTAAAGGCAAAAAAGGTGGCAGAAGAACACAGTCGTTCCAAGAGCCAATTCCTCGCAAAAATGAGCCACGAACTTCGTACTCCTCTTAATGCAATTCTCGGCTACTGCGAATTACTCTGTGAGGATTTTGAAGATGCAGGAGAGGAGGGGCCTATTGACGACTTGAATAAGATTCACGCTGCCGGCGGGCACTTGCTTGCCGTTATCAATGACATCCTCGACCTTTCCAAGGTGGAAGCGGGTAAGATGGAGCTTCACCTTGAAAACTTCGATATTTGGCCGGTTGTGAATCAGGCGGTGACCACGGTGGCACCGCTGCTTGACAAGGGGGGCAACCAGTTAGTGCTTGAGTGCCCTACGGACATTGGACTCATGAAAGCTGACTTCACGAAGGTCAAGCAAACGCTTCTAAATCTTCTTAGTAACGCATGTAAATTCACCGCGAATGGGGAAGTTAGTCTTGTCGTGACTCGAACCGAGGAGCTAACTACGTTTGCTATTAAAGACTCGGGTATTGGAATGAGCGAGGAGCAGCAAATGCGCGTATTCGATGCGTTTACCCAGGCGGATTCCTCCACAACACGTAAGTATGGAGGGACCGGTTTGGGCCTCGCTATCTGCAGCAAGTTTTGTGATATGATGGGTGGATCAATCGAAATCACGAGTGAGCTAGGAAAGGGTTCCACGTTTATGGTAACCATCCCAACCACGGTGGCTCCACTAGAAGGGCCACGTTCTAAACTTCTCTCTTCCGAGACCGCTTGAATTCAATGAGAGAGAGTGATATAAACTAATTGTTTTCAGCAGTTTACGGAGATTATTTCGCATGGATGGCATTCCCCCTGACCCTCTTGATTTGGAGTTAGAAGAGACTCTTCTCGCGACTCTTGAGGAATCACACCAGGTAACTTCTCCTTTGGAGAAGGCTCCTGACGAACTTTTTGTATTTCCTTTGGTTCGGCGCCCCTTTTTTCCTGGGATGGCTGCACCTCTGTTGATTGAACCTGGCCCTTATTACGAGGCACTCAAACTCGTAGCCAAAACACAACATAAGTGTGTCGCTCTTGCGCTGACCAAATCGGAAGATGCTGATATCTATGACTTGCAGCTGAAAGACCTCTTCAAGGTTGGCGTAATGGCGCGTGTGCTGCGCATCGTTCCTCTGGAGCAGGGCGGCGCTCAGGTCATTCTCAATATGGACTCGCGCGTTAAGCTGCTGTCAAAAGGTCGCCGTACTCGCCACCTAACGGCAAAAGTGAGCTACCACGAGGACGCAACCAAGCAGACTAAGGAGGTCAAGGCATATGCAATTAGTATTATCTCGACCATTAAAGAACTCCTTAAGCTAAACCCTCTGTTTAAAGAGGAACTGCAAATCTTTTTGGGGCACTCCGATTTTACGGAGCCGGGAAAACTAGCCGACTTCGCTGTGGCGCTCACAACAGCCTCCAGGGACGAATTGCAGAAGGTCCTTGGAACGTTCAACGTGGAAAAGCGCATCGACCTCGCTCTCCTTCTTCTTAAAAAAGAACTCGATGTTAGCAAGATCCAAAACACGATCAATCTGCGCATTGATGCTTCGATCTCTAAGAATCAACGTGACTTTTTCCTCCGTGAGCAACTGAAGACGATCCGCAAGGAACTGGGGATGGATAAGGATGAAAAAACCAGTGACTTGGATAAGTTCAAGAAGAGAGTAGCAAAGCGTACGGTGCCTGCTGACGTTGCGAAGGTTATTGAGGAAGAACTCGAAAAACTACAGACGCTTGACACGCAATCCGCCGAGTACGGAGTGGCCCGTGGTTACCTTGATTGGCTTACCGTTATTCCCTGGGGCATGACGAGCGAAGAGAATCACAACCTCAAGGAAGCGCGTAAGGTCCTTGAGGAGGATCACTATGGGCTAGACGACATTAAGCAGAGAATTCTTGAGTTCATGAGTGTCGGCAAGTTGGCCGATGGTGTGCGCGGATCGATTATCTGCCTAGTGGGACCTCCTGGAGTGGGAAAGACAAGTATTGGTAAGAGCATTGCCAGAGCGCTCAACCGAGAATTCTATCGCTTTTCCGTGGGGGGAATGCGCGACGAGGCAGAGATCAAGGGTCACCGCCGTACCTACATAGGAGCAATGCCAGGCAAGATGATTCAGGCACTAAAAAAGTGTCAAACAATGAATCCAGTGATCATGCTGGACGAAGTCGATAAGATGGGAGCAAGCTTCCAAGGTGATCCTGCTTCGGCACTTCTGGAAGTCCTCGATCCAGAGCAAAACAACCAGTTTCTTGATCACTACCTTGATGTCCGCACGGATCTCTCCGATGTGCTCTTTGTGGTCACAGCTAATGTGTTGGACACGATTCCTGAGCCACTAAAAGATCGAATGGATATCCTGCGTCTATCCGGCTACGTGATGCAAGAAAAGGTGCAAATCGCCAAAAAGTACCTCATTCCAAAAAACCGGAAGGAAATGGGGCTCCTCGTAAAGGAAATTGACTTCTCCAAAGAGGGAGTCCGTGCCATCGTCAATGGCTACGCGCGGGAGGCCGGGGTTCGTAGTCTTGAAAACAATATCAAAAAAATCATGCGTAAGGTTGCATACCAGATTGTTGATTCCGAGCAAAAGCCGGGACCAAAAAAGCTCGATGGTAAGGTGCAGGTGACGTCCCGAAACCTGGTAAAGTATCTTGGGCAGCCCATTTTTGCCAGCGATCGGTTTTATAAGAAGACTCCGGTGGGAGTGTGCACGGGTCTTGCTTGGACAGCCATGGGTGGTGCAACGCTGTATATCGAGGCAATGAAGGTGCCGTCCGACAAGAGGGTGATGAAACTGACGGGACAGGCTGGCGATGTGATGAAGGAATCGTCGGAAATTGCATGGACGTATTGCAATGCTGCTCTCAGTCGCTATTGTGACGATCGCATGTTCTTTACTAAAGATGAGGTGCACATGCACATTCCTGAGGGTGCGACGCCAAAAGATGGTCCGTCCGCCGGAATCACCATGGCCACGGCGTTGCTCTCGCTCCTACTTGATAAACCCGTTATCCATGACCTAGGAATGACCGGGGAACTGACCCTTACGGGCCGGATCCTTCCAGTGGGTGGTATTAAGGAGAAGCTGATCGCAGCGCGGCGCTCCGATCTGAAAACGATCATCATGCCTAGGGAGTGCAAGCGCGACTACGATGAGCTACCAGCTTACATCAGAGAGGGACTCGAGATGCACTTTGTGGACCACTACGATGAGGTTTTCCCAATAGCATTTGGAGCCAAAAAACGCCGAAAGAAAAAGAAGGCTAAGGCATGACGCTTTCTTGGAACGAGGCCTATCTTGAGAAATGCGTGGCACACAGTAAGCTGAAACCGCTTGTAGATGGACTTCGACGCGAAAACAAAACCATCGCAACTCTGAATGGGTCGTTTGATTTGCTTCATGCGGGCCATTTAGAAATTATCTTTGCAGCTTCACAGTGCGCCGATGTGCTCCTTGTCGCTCTCAATAGCGACGCCTCAATTCAGCAATATAAAAGCCCCGACCGCCCTATTATTTCCCTCCCTCACCGTATGCAAATGATGGCGGCTCTCGGGTGCGTCGACTACGTCACTTCTTTCTCCGAAACAGATCCAAGAAGCCTCTTAGAGTTGGTACAGCCGGATGTGCATGTTAATGGTGTGGAATATGGACGTGATTGCATAGAGCGCGAGGTGGTAGAGCGTTATGGTGGAAGAATTGAATTGGTGGAGTTAGTTCCTGGCCTCTCTACTTCGGCCATTCTCGAAAAAATAGGTGGTCTATGCGTCTAGTTCATAAATTTAGTGATGAAAAGCAGGGCTTGCGCTACCTCTCTTACCTCGAAAGCCAGGATATTACGGGCTGTGTGGAGAAGCCAGACGAGAACGGTGTTGTTTCTGTCTGGGTGATGAATGAGGATAAAATTGAAGAAGCATCGCAATTTCTGAAGGAATTTCTGGAGGATCCAGAGAACCCTAAATTCAATCAGACTGTGCCTTTGCAGCGAAAGTCAAAAAAGGAGCGACCCGCTCCAGTGATAAAGGTGCGACCTCGTGGCGCCTCCACAACGAGTAGCACAGGACCCGTCACGCTGTTTATCTTGATTACCTGTGTTGTTCTTTTCGGCTGGCAGCAACTAAGCGAGATCTTAGACCCTGGGGCACGCGAGAACCCTGTGTCGCGGTCGCTACGTAGCGATCCAATTCGACAAGCACTACAATTTGATTATCCGGAAGTGGCGGAGCTGCGGGACTCGCTAACAGCTGAGTACGGGGTGCAGTGGGCGACGAGTCCGAGTGAACTCCCTCCTGCTGGAAAACTACTTCTAGTGAAGTACTCGCAGGCTCGTGAGTGGAAAGGTCTCTACACGGAATACCTGCGACGGCACCACGCCAAAAAGAGTCGCGACTTGGACATTCCCTGGAGTAAGTCCGGGGCCCTTTTCGAAAAGGTCCGCGAGGGCCAGGTGTGGCGTCTGTTTACCCCAGCTTTGCTTCACGGCGGACTTTTTCACATCTTTTTCAATCTCGCTTGGCTGCTTACCGTTGGTGTGCAAATGGAAAAGCGGCTAGGGGCAGGGCGCTATTTGCTCTTTATTTTGCTCACTGCTGCGGTGTCCAATGTCTGCCAATACCTAATGGGAGGCTATAACTTCCTCGGCCTATCGGGAGTGATCTGTGCAATGATCGGCTTCATATGGACGAGACAGCGCATCGCCGCATGGGAGGGCTACTTCATTCAGCGAAGCACCGTGATTTTCATTACGGTGTTTGTTCTGGGACTCACCGGACTGCAAGTCATCAGTTTCTTCAATGAGCTGATGACATCAAATGCCTCTGCCTTCGGCATCGCAAACACCGCGCATATTGCCGGCGGTCTGTCAGGCATTGCCTGCGCCTATCTACCGATCTTTCGCTGGAGAAAGTAGCAAAGCTGCCTCTTGAAAAGCACCCTTTTACGCGTAAGTATTTTTGTCACTGAAATATGCGGTTTGTGCAGTGCTTTTTTTTTGCTGCTGCCGCAGCAACGGCCTCTAGCCCCGGGTGGAGGCGCAGCCGGAACCCGGGGTGCGATTGCAGGAGGGAGTCGCGCTGCGGGAGCAGCGCCGGCGAATCGTTATGCCTTGAACTCTATGTACAATCAACACTGCCCAAACCACTACAGGCCCGCCGGCGCTGCTCCCGCAGCGCGGATTTTACTACCCCAATACCCCGGGTTCCGGCTGCGCCTCCACCCGAGGATCGGGTAGGAGAGAGGCCTCCCGGCCCCTCGTCCCCCCACACCACCGGGCATACGGATCCGTACCACGGCGGTTCCTAAACAGCAGCGTTCATAGCCACCGCCCTTGATTTGGACGACTTGTATTGTTGTTCGCCAATACCAGCAATTCGCCCTACTAAATCAAGTAACCTCACCCCATCTTTGCTAATTGGAATAGCGAAACAAGACCCTTTTTCCTGAAAAATTCTGGCGGATAGGCTTTGCGATATTCGCCGAATTTGCTCATACGTTGCGGTCCCTTACTGCTATTTGCCATCATGTAGCATTTATCTTTTGCTACTCCGGCCGCGTTAAGTTTCCTATATCGCACGCGAGCCCTTTCCCATTGGCGCCACATTATATTTCGCAATCTCCATCTGATCCAGTTATCTAGATCTTTGGCGTAGGTGACTGTATCTGCGTGCCGAAAGTAGTTTCCCCATCCCCTTATAACGGGATTGAGTTTCTTCTTGATGAACATTTCCATGTTCATCCCTCGACCGATTTGACAGAGCTTCCTAACCTTGTTGCGTATATTTTCTCGGCTCTTTTCATGAACACGTATCGTTGTTTTCTTACGAGATGTGAATGAAAAGCCTAGAAATTTCCGTATCCACGGTTTGCTGACTGCGCTCTTGTCGCGGTTCACCTTTAATTTGAGTTTTCTCTCTATAAATTCCGTTATAGATTCGAGTACCCTCTCTCCAGCTTTTTCCGATTTGACATAGATGTTGCAGTCATCCGCATATCGACAGAATTTGTGGCCTCTCCTCTCAAGTTCTTTATCTAGATCATCTAGCATTATATTTGACAGAAGAGGAGAAAGGGGGCCGCCCTGCGGAGTCCCCTCATCGTTCGCCTTAACCAAGCCATTTTCCATGACGCCCGATTTTAGATAGCGACGTATTAACGTCAGAACTTTTGGATCTGATATTTTCCGTCGAATTCTTTCCATCAGGATATCATGGTTGACCTTGTCAAAGAACTTTTCAAGATCCATATCTATAACTACTCGTCGCCCTTCCCGAATGTATTCTTTAGCTTGCGTAATTGCCATTGCCGCACTGCGTTGAGGGCGGAAGCCATAGCTAAATTCAGAAAAAGTCGGTTCGAAGAATCGAGATATAGTTTGATTGATCGCCTGTTGGATCAGGCGGTCTATCACAGACGGTATTCCTAGTTTTCTTACCCCGCCATTTGGCTTGGGGATTTCGACTCGTCTTACCGGCTGGGGTTGGTACTTACCTTCTAACAGCAGCTGCTTGGTTGTCTCCCAGTGCTTAAAAAGATAATCCTTGAGACCTGCAGTCGTGACACCATCAACTCCGGGAGCTCCTTTGTTGCTGACGACTCTCTTGTAGGCTTCATCCATGTTTCCTTTACTAACGAGCCAGTTCATTAGCAAAGATTGGTTGTTAACGGGTTCATCTTCTTCTCTTGATGTCCGGAGGTTCACGCAATTTATCGATCCCTCTGAATTCTGTTCAGCCTCGCCTCTAATTGCTTCCAGGGATTTCACCTGTCTTTTCTGTGACTGTCCTTCCATTTTCAAAGTCTCCGTTAGTGGTTAAAGGTTCCTCCCTTCAGTCGCGTTATCGACCTACTATGGATTATGCTGACATCTCTTCCCTCTTCTCCGTTTTAGCGGCCTGTGGATACAGGAAGGGTTGAGAGCTCCCCGGGTAAGGCAATACACGTTAGAATTCTTGCCCACCACGCGTGGGTTAAGTATCCAAATGTTAAGCAGGAGTTTATCGCTCATGCTTATCGAACTTTCCCGCTTATCCCTGCCGGATCTACGTTCGTAGATTCTGTAAGGGTATTGGACTTCGTAGTCATAGGCCTACTTATCCTCTACGTCCGCCTAATCCGGTTCTTGTTCATCAGGGCAGCGTTTTGCCTCCAGCTTC
>JBFIDQ010000057.1:0-12272 GCA_041603795.1 Chlamydiales bacterium | reverse complement strand
GGTAGCAACTGGTAACCTCTTTGATTAGCCACAAATCGTATTTTTACGTTTTGTGGCTAATTTAAAATAGTACCAATCGCGATTCATACATCAGAAGTAAGCCTTGCCAAAGCCTGCCGTACAGCATCCGGACCAAAAGCGCCGTTTGCCTCTTTAAGCGGTGCGAAGCAACGCTCTCTGGGATAGACCAGGGCAGTCACCTTCTTTGCTAAGGGAAGAACATCGAAGATGAACGTTTCAAATTTCCATCCCATGATCTCCCCTTCGATGCTTTTGACCTTTTTATGTGCCAAATGAAGAGGTAATTCTTCGAGAGCGACGCGCTCAGCAAAGGGGAGAGAGAAACAGAAGAGGCTAATATTGGCACAAGGGTACTCCAGAGCTCCATTATCGAGTTTACTATTTCGCACCTGATCGGGAAGTTCGCTGTATTCGACTACCTCTACGCCTCGTGGGGTCTCGACCATTACGCCGACTTTTTCATTGGGGTCACCGCGCTTGATGCACTTTACTGTGACCTCACTTTCGGTAAGGTGATGGTGTCCGATGAGCTCCGGATCAAAAGGGTCGGCTAGTGGATTGTCTACCGGGATGAGCGTAATGTAGCGTACGCCGCTCTCCCGCCATTTCTCTGCAATACCTTCCTCTACCAGTCGCTGAAGAGCAATTCCATTGCCATTCGGACCCGTGGCGAGCTTAGTTGCATTCTCCATAAAGAGGCGACCGTCATCCTGAAGTATGGGCAGCTCACTTTGCAAAAAGATGGAGAGCTTGTCCCCTAATCCAAAGGAGTCATTTTTGAGAAAATAATCTACCGTGGCCTTGTGATTGGTGGGAGAGGTCATGATCGCCACAGGTCGGCCCTTGCACCCCTTTTCCAGGATCAGTTGAAAAAGGGTCTTCTCCCCGACTAGAGGGTAGAGCCCCTTCGGGCCATCGAATCCGAGCCTCGAACCTTGTCCGCCTGCTACAATCAGACAACCAACTGCACCTTCTTTCAGGAGCTCTTGTCCGATCTTTTTCTTTTTTTCTGATCCAGCCTCTGAGTACTCTAAAAAGGGAGTATATTGCGTTGTCCGCTCCTCCTGAGAGAGTAGCAACGCCTGCTGTCGTTTCAAAAGATCGAAATCAATTGCCTTAAGCTGATCCCCTAGGGCTGGAAGATAGGGAGTGAGGTGCTCCGTTTCGTTCATCGAATTGCAGGTTCCGCCTGCCGCGCCTTATCAGCGATCTGTGCTTGCTCGCTGAGTTTACTAAAGAGCTCCGGATTGGCATCACGTCGCTTGTTATTGAGGTACGCTGCCATCACCTCGCGGTAAAACGCTGCCACCTTGATATCGTCCTGCTTCGCCCACGTATCTAGAACCGCGCTGGCCTCCTTTTCCTTCATCTTAGCAAGGATCGCCCCAACACGCGACGCGCGAAACTCTTCTAGGTGCTGTGACACCAAGGATGCCTTTTTGCCGCCGAATAGTGACGCCTGTAATTTGACATCCTCCTGGAATTCGCCCTTCGAAATCTCCTCGATTAAATCGAGATTCTTTTCGATCTGCGACGCGTAGCCCTCAATCTGTCCCATCATCCCCTGGTAGGCCCTTAGATGCGCCACCATGTTGAGGTTTAGACGTGATTCCGACTTCAGTTCCGCCACCATTTTTGAGGAAAGCTCATTGAGTTCCTGCTGGATAGGAGGAACCGACGCAACTGCACCGCCAGCTGACGAAGAACCCCCGCTGCTGCTGGGGGCAGCAATAGCTCCCGCTCTTCTGGGGCCAGGGACGAGAAGAACCACCGCCGCGACAATACCTCCAATGAAAAGGATGAGCGATCCAAGAACCATTAGATTTTTTTTATTCATATTCCTTCACCTTTTCTGGAGTGACGCTGAGTAGCAATTTCATCAAGATTCTTCGTCTCACGCTGTTCAACATCCACCTTCCACTCAAGATAGCTTTTCTCTCGCAAGTTCTCAATCATCTTTTTCTTCTTTTGCGCCTCTGCAACCGCACGACGCTTTTTCTCCGTCGCATTCTTTTGTCGGAAGAGGTCATCCTGCGACTTCATGGTCTGCTCCTGCACCGCGTACAAGTGGACCAGGTGAGCGGCCAAGTCATCTGCCTTGCCGCCTTTCTCCTGCAACTTGCGCAGTGCATTTTCTGTATCGTGTGTCTCTCGCTCTAGGGTATCGACCCGCTCTTGCCGGTCTCTTAGAAGCAACTCTTCTTCTACAAGCTCGCGACGGCACATCGCCTCTTCCTGCTTGCGGACCTTCAAGACCGTTTCGAGTCGAAATTCGAATTCCTTCATGGATGATTACCCTAGGATCTGTTTGAGCAATTCCTGCGTCTGCTCCACAGTAAAGTGCTCCTTGTGACTCTGCGCCAAAAACTCCCTGACACGATCGATCAAACGAATCGCCTCGTCGATTTTTGGGTTGGATCCGCTCACGTATGCACCAATATTCACCAGATCTTCAGCGTCCTTATAGACCCTAAGAATATCACGGAGGCGCCCCGCCCTCTCCAGAGTTTCTGCATCTACGACATCTACCATGACCCTCGATAGGCTATGAAGTACGTCGATTGCCGGAAAATGGTTGGCAGAAGCAAGTTCTCGTGAAAGTACGATGTGACCATCGAGAATGGACCTAACGGTATCAGCTACGGGGTCGTTCATATCATCCCCCTCCACGAGGATGGTATAAATACCCGTGATCGATCCGCGGTCAGAATTACCGGCACGCTCAAGCAGTTTGGGTAGCTGAGCAAATACTGAAGGGGTATACCCCTTGGTAGTAGGGGGCTCGCCAACAGCCAGTCCGATCTCTCGTAGGGCCATGGCATATCTGGTGACGGAATCCATCATGAATACGACGTCGTTGCCGAGGTCGCGGAAATATTCGGCCACTGCAGTAGCTACGCTCGCCCCTTTGGCACGCAATAGGGCTGCCTGATCAGATGTAACGACAATGACCACGCTGCGAGCAAGGCCTTCAGGTCCGAGTTCACGCTCGATGAACTCACGGACCTCACGCCCTCTCTCTCCGATGAGAGCGATGACATTGACATCAGCCGCGGACATCTTAGCGATCATTCCCATGAGCGTCGACTTACCCACGCCGGACCCAGCAAAGATACCGAAACGCTGTCCCTTCCCCGCCGTGCATGTGGAGTCGATGGCTTTGATTCCAGTTTCCATAACCTGAGAAATGCGATTTCTCTGAAGAGCCTCGGGTGGCGCTGCGGTGACCTTATAGTAGCGCTCGGCTCGGATTGGACCTTTACCATCAATGGGCTCACCGAGGGCATTGATGACGCGGCCGACCATCTGCTTGCAGACGGGTACGAGGTGAATCTCTCCGGTGGGGTAGACTTCTGATCCGGGTGCGATGTGGGTCATTTCGCCCAAAGACATAAGAAGGACTCTGCCCTCCTTGAAGCCAACGACCTCACAGGGAATGGTTACACCATTTCTTGTGTAGATATGGCAGACCTCTCCGAGGTGGGCTACGGGACCATTTGACTCGATAAGCAGACCGATAACCTGAGTGACACGTCCGCTGGCTCGCAGTGTGGTCAGTCCCTCGACGAGCTCACTCTCCCTCTTCAGGCTGAGCTGCATCCTCCACCTCCTCCGGCTGAACCTCTAGCACCTTCTTCTCCACTTCCTCAAGCTGACGCTCAATCGAGAAGTTGAGCAGGCCCATCTCTGTCTCCACACGACAATCACCACGGAACAGCTGCGTATCCACAACGAGGGTAAGTCGCTCCCGCACTTCCTCATCGAGAGTAAGAGAAGAGAGACGCTCGTCGACACTATCCTTGTCCTCTTTGGAAAGAAAGATCTCAACCTCGCCCTTCTTGGCTAGCGGTCGCGCCTCATCAATGAGTCGGCCAATCATCTGCTCCATCGCTTGAGGGTCGGATAGCTCACGTTGTAGAATTGACCGACAGACCGCCATGCAGAAGTGGATCAGTTCTACACGTGACTGCTCCACAAGATTTTCGCGCTCCTCACCAAGAAGCTCAGTGGCTCGACTGAAAAGGCGAATGCTCTCATTGAACTCCTCAGCGACCTTCTCTCGGCCCGCTTCGAGTCCGCGCTCATACCCCGTCGCATCGCCCTCTTCCTTACCGCGTGCCAAGCCATCGCTCTCGCCGCGACTCAGACCTTCCGCCTGCCCGGCCTCATACCCCTCTTGATACGCCTCATCACGGCCTTCCTTCCTGCCCTTGGCAACCCAGAAGTCCTCTAGCGCTTTGAGATTATCTTGTTCTGTTTGTTTGACCTTCTGCTCGGTTTCCACCTCGCCCTGTGGACTGCAGAAAACGACCCCGTCAACTTTTGCGCCGCGTATGATTCCCTTATGCAATGATGTCATCTCCACCACCCTTACCTTGGATTAGGATCTTACCCTCCTCATCCAGCTTTCTGATGATGTTGACAACCTTCTGCTGCGAGCCCTGAACCGTGGAGGACTTGACAGGTCCCATGAAGGAGAGCTCGTCCTCGATTGTATCGGCCTGACGCTTGGAGATATTGCCAAAGACCTTTTCCTTGACCGCGTCGTTGGCACCTTTAAGGGCAAGAACAAGATCCGGTTGCTCCACATCCTTGAGGACCGTTTGAATCGACTTGTCATCGAGAAGAATGATATCAGCAAAGGTAAACATGAGATCCTTGATCTGCGCAGCCAAATCGAAATCCTTTTCGGATATGACTTCCATAATTGCCTTCTCAGCCTCACCATCGAGGTTGTTGAGAATTTCGGCGACAGCTTTGGGTCCGCCCACCTTCTTCATCTTCTTACCGGTCATCATACCTCCAAGGCTCTGGTTTAGAGAGCGCTCCATCGCGGCAATGACGTCCTGATCTGTCTCTTCTAGATTCGCCATCCGCGTCACAATATCAACCTGAACTTCTTCAGGGAACTGCTCGATGATGGCAGAGGCGCGTTGGGCATCTAGATAAGAGAGCATAAGAGAAACTGTTTGTGGCTGCTCTTGTTTGAGGAAGGCTGCCAGCTGACGTGGATCTACCACGCGCAGAATGCGAAATACCTCGTGCTCCTCTGAATCAGATAACTCGTCAATGAGATCTTGTGCCTTAGACTCACCCATAATATTTCCCAATACATCTAGAAGATAATCGGCACCGCCGGTGGTCGCAAGAGAAGTCTTCTTGGCAAGACGCTCGTGAAACTCGCGGATTACCTGCTCGGTGACTTCCTGCGGAACGTAACTAATGTGATTGATCCAGTAGGAAATCTTTCGCACCTCTTCAGCACGCAGAGAACGAAGAATACCCGTTGCCCACTTCTGTCCGAGGGCAATAAAAAGCAGCGCCGTCTTTTGCGCGTTGCTCATCTGCTTGAACGACGTGTCTAGAACCTCTTGTTCGGCCATTCTTTGACTCTCTCCTTACGCTACTGTTCTTCCCCAACCTGGGCCAGGACTTCTTGATTGAGCCACTCTCTGACCGTCTCCACGACGGCACTCGGATCACTTTGGAACCGCATCTTAATTGATTCCACCATCGCTTCCACCTCAACGAGCGTAGGCTCATCGGCAAACTCTAACTCTTCCTCTGCCTCTTCGGTATCTAGAATTGGAGGCTGGACCATATGCCGCTTCCAAAAGCGGTTGAACGTCCAGAACATGCCAAATACCATGACGGCAATAAAGAGAACGCTACCCGTTTTAACAGCTGTATCTATCATAGTCGCCCACGAATCGTTCGCAATCTTTTCGTTGAATTTTGTCTTGTCGAACTCGACGAAGTCGACAGCCGGAACGGCACTCACACCATAGCCTTCAAGGACTTTCGCCAGCTGACTCTGAATCTCCTCACGCAGTTCCTCGGTGTGGCGTTGACCGTCTGCAATCGCTTCCTTGGGGAGATCGGAACCACTTCCTACTGTAATGGTCTTATCAATAAGGACAGCAATCGAAATACCATTGATTTTTCCAGGTACCGATCTAACTTTCACGTGGTCCATTGGAACAGCCATCTGGCGGTGCTGAGCGGTACGATTCTCATCGCGATTTAGAACTTCCTGTCCGCCAGCAACAATCGCTCCAGCCACAGCCTCATTGTTCGATCCAGGAGTGCCCAACTCGGCACGTTCCCTCTCGGTCATCTGAAGCCCTTGCTCCGTTATGCTCGCCACCACCGCGTCGCCAAGAGCCTGACCACCCACAGTGCCGCTAAACACCTTTCGCTCTGACGTCATCTGCTCACGACTCATGGACACCTGAATCGTCGAATAGAAGTTTCCGTGACCGACAACGAGTCCGAGCATACCATCAATTTTCGACTTCAGACGCTCTTCTAGAGCAACTTCTTCACTTCGAACCATATCGATATCGCCATCAGGATCCAGCGCCTGATAGAGCTTACCCGTGGTATCCGAGATCGCTACCATGTTTGGAGTAAGTCCACGCACAGCACCTGAAATATGAAAGGTAATGGCCCGTAGTTGGGACTGACTCAAACGCGCCCCTGGCATAAGATTCAAGATGGTAGAAGACTTTGCGCGGTACATGGAGCCACCAAAGGGACGTGGTGGGGAGATATCGAGGATCACGTTGGCAGATCGAATGTTTTCGTACTCTGCAATGTCTTGTTCCAGCTGCCCCTTCAGAGCACGCATCTCAAGAACCTGCAGCTCCTTTTCACCCTTGATCCAAGTATTCGTATCGAACAGCTCGAATCCCTTGCTGCTATGCATCTTCGGCAGACCCTGGGCCGCAAGATCCATACGCAATCGATGCACTCCATCTTCGGCAACCAAAATGGTCGTATCGCCACGCACTCGATATGCCACACCCGCACCATCTAGGTAGCCCTTGATCTCCGCAGCGTCGGCAATCATTAACCGTTCGGTAGGAAAAAGCGGTGTGAATCGAGTAGATGCCGCATTAAAAACCAGGAATGTAAGCATTCCGAGTAAAAGTAACGCGGCCACGATGACCGTAAACTTCTGGTAGATCTTGATCTCGCGCCAAATATTGGCGAGCTGGGTCCCGATTTGTTTCAGGAAATCCAAATTCATCCTGTTGCCTCGCTAAGAAGAGTGGTTAGGAGACTCCGCCTCACTCCCCTGTGTATAAGAGTCTCCCAAAGAAATCAAAACAATTCAACCCTGAAGGTGTAATTCTTCTCATTATCCCAGGTTGCTATGCCGTATTAAGCTCGCCTTGTCGATCTCTCCAGCTCACGCTTTGCTGCCTTGATCACCTCATCGACTTCAATGCGCAGCATGCACCGGAAATCGATGGGGCATTCGCGCTTATAGCAAGGGGAGCAGTCGACATTCTTACAGATAACCTTTCCCCATTCATAGGGGGACGTGCGCTCTGGACTCGTGGAACCAAATAGGGCCACCAGGGGAACCTTTAAGGCCGCTGCGAGGTGCATAGGACCACTATCATTGCTAATGAACACGTTGCAGCATTTCACTAGAGCAGCAAACTCGCGCAAAGAGGTTTTGCCCGCCAAGTTGATCACCTGATCAGACATTCCCTGGCACACCTCTCTTGCAACGGACGCACCACTACGATCACCGAAAACCACAACACGAACCAATGGATCATCAATAAGAGCGCTCACCACCTCCCTAAATCGGGAGGTTGGCCATTGTTTGGCTGGACCAAATGCCGCTGCTGGATTGATTCCAACCACTGTATTGTGTTCCGTAACTCCAAGTGACTCCAACAGATCCCGACCATCTAAAATTTCCTGATCATCGAGGTAAATTTGCGGTACCGTGCTTGAGACGGCGATCCCCATCTCCCTTAGAATTCTTTTGTAGGCAATCACCTGATGCATCTTTTCCAAACGCGCGGGTTGTCCAATTGCCTTTGATAAAAGAAGGTTTCTGCCGAACGCTTGGTAGCCAACGCGCACACTCACCCCACCGCGCCAAAACCAGTAGGCCGAGGAAAAACTATTCGTTAGGAGAACACCTAGATCATAGTGACCCTGTTGCAACTTGCCAATCACATCACGATTTTCTGAGCGGCGGATCCAGCCGCTTACACGATGAAACTCGAACACCTCATCGACCGCTGGGTCATTTTTAAGAAGGGTCCCGAGAGGCGCCTGACACATAGCTGTTATGGTCGCACTCGGCCAACGGTGCTTGAGGTCACGTAGAATCGGCGTCGCCATTATTAGATCACCAAGCCAGTTGGGCATGCGAACTATGATGTTACGAGGCGGATTTCTCTTCAAAAGCTCGTTCAGATTTTTTCCCATTGTCCCGCAGCTACTTCATCGAAAGTTGGTCTTTTAATACCATTTTCATTTATACACTGAGATGTTGATCATGGCAATAGCAAGAAGCAGAGCGGCAGTCTCTTACCTGTAACCCAATCGGAGTATTCCCTTGAGTAAAGCAGCATATACGGAAGAAGAGGTAAAAAAAGTTTTGCGTTCCCTTTTTGTCGAGAAGCGACGCGTAAAAGAGCTGCAGGAAAAGGTCCAAGACATCGGCCAGGAGCGGTCTGCACTCAGATACAAACTGGCTCTTCTGGAAACCAATGCGGAAAGAAGTGGCCATCTTGAGGGGGCCATTTTGCCAAGAGCCTCCCTAAGGGACTCTGTTTTAACAGAACGACTTGCGGAGCTTCAGGAGAGAGTAGAGAGCGGTGATGCTCCTGAAATAGCGGTGGATACCCTAGCGGAACTCCAGGCGGTTTCGGCGCAGATGGCGATGCTTCATCAGGCCCTGGAAGAAAAAGATCGCGAACTAGAAATCGCAAGGCAAAGTGACTCCAGTGAGCAAGTTACAAAGCTAAAAAGAGCGGTCGTACTCCTAAAAAAGAAGTGCGATGCCGCCGCCCTACCTGCCGATGATGCTGAGTTAAGAAGAACTCAGGAGCGCCTACAAAAAGAGTTGCAGCTGAGTCAAGAGATCAAAACTGACTACGATCGCGTTACGGAAGAGCTGCGAAATACCAACCATCAATTGTCACGCCTTAGAGCAGAATCCTCCTCATCGGTGCACACGAACGAAGCTCTTGAGACAAATGCACGCCTTTTAAGTGACCTCAAACACCAGAACGAGCAATTGCTTGGTCGCCTCCGCGAGAAAGACGATGTCATTGAGCGCCTCCGCAGATTCGAGCAAAGCTTTCAAAAAAGCACGCAAGAGAGACGTGAGTTAGAGGAGACCCTCCACACCACCCAGGAGGCGCTTGAAGGCCAGTCTAAGCAAGAGACGGCTCTAGCACAGGAAGTGCAGCAGCAGCGCTTTGCTGCAATGGAGGCCACTGAGCAGCTGA
This sequence comes from Chlamydiales bacterium, assembly GCA_041603795.1. Lineage (GTDB taxonomy): Bacteria > Chlamydiota > Chlamydiia > Chlamydiales > JBFIDQ01 > JBFIDQ01. Next base: position 2,985 of record JBFIDQ010000057.1, on the reverse strand, counting down.
CACTCGCACAGAGCAAAAACAGGGCGCTAGAGGACAAACTCTCCTCCCTTTCCGAAGAAAATATCTCCCTCTCACGTACGATGGAAGAGGTCCGCGCCGAGACGCAGAAATTAACCTCCGGAAACGAAGCAAAAAATGCCCAGCTGAATGAACTAGGAAGTCGTCTCACAGAGTTTTCTCAGACTCAGCAAAAAGTGAACCGTCTAAAGGAAGATAGCGCACGGTTGGAAGAGGAGCGTGACCAGGCACGGGCCAAACTTGGACAAAGAACGGCTCGCTTAACGGAGGTTGATAAAGAACTCGACCTCATCAAGCAGACGCTCATCCGCGGGGTTCGTGAGAGCAAGGACTTGGAAAACCACTACATGGAAGTGGTGAATGAAAAAGTTACGGCCATCGCCAAGGCGAAAAAAGCCGCGGATGCGCTCGCAACGGCTCATCTCGAACGAGACCGCGCTAAAGAGCGACTCAGCGAAGGAAGCGAACAACATGCGACTCTCGAAGCACGCATTGAAGAATTACATCTGTCGATAGAGAACCTCACGGCACACAATCACACGCTCCAGGAGCAGGTTGAAAAACAGGAAAATGACCACTTCTCTCTCAGTGAAGAGAAAGAGGATCTGGTGGTTCAGAATAGAGAATCCGAAGAGCGCAACAGCGCCTCAGAAAACCTAATCGAGGAACTCCGCCAGGAAATCACCACACTAGAAGTGCTACGTTCGGAGCTCGATCAGAGTCGACAAGATCTAGCACAAGCAAATCATCGTATCGACCAACTCGAGAAGGTGGCAGCGGATGCAGTCACTCTCAGGGAGGAACATACAGACCTAGAGGACCGCTACGAGAACCTCCGCGAGGAATTCTCCACTCTTTCGTCGCAGATAGAGGGCGCGATTGAGACGCGGCAGGAAGCAGAACGGGGTCTAGTAGATCTGGAATTGAGGTATGCTGCTAAGCAACAAATCCTTGATGAAAAGAATCTGGAACTTGAGCACCTTCGCACCGCAAAAGACTCCCTAGAAGCCTCCGTGAAGGAGCTGCAGGATGGGGTCACGGAACGCGATCGACACCTCGCACAGGCGCAACAGCATCTAGCCAAAAAGATGAAGGAAAATACGATTTTCCATGAGCGACTAGAACACAACAAGATCCAAACGCTCGAGAAGCAGAACCAGCTGAACAGCAACAAATCGAAACTCAACGAGTTAACAAGATCTCTCGAGCTGCAGCAGCAGCAGGAAAAGAAGATGCAAGTGCTGCTGAATGAAACCATGAAATCAGTAGAGAATCAAGCGACAAAGTGGGAAGAAAAGTACTTCCGCATTTACGATAAGTGGCAGAGCGCAGAATCGCGTATTAAGGAACTTCAGAAGTTGGAAGAGGAGTACAAAAAACTCCACGGACTGATGTCAAATCTTGGCAACTACTTTGGCGGTCCGACGAGTACAACACCGGCAGCAGCTCCACCCACCATTCCGTCGCTTGACAGACCTATTGCGGCGAGCGTAAGTGCGGTGTCGAGTCAGCCCCCGTCTGGACAGGATTTATTTGGGCTCCCGGGGCCCAGGCAACACGTAGGACCTAGTCTGTTCGAGGACTAAACAAACGTTCAATTGGAGCATTTCATGTACCAAGAGTTTATCAAGTACCTACAGGTTTACGAACCATCCCAACCTTTGATTAAGGAAGGGGAAGAGGACACCGATTTCTTTTGTCTCCTCCAAGGCGGTGTGGGTATTTGGAAGAGCGGGGGAGAAGATTCCGATGGCGATATTCGCATTGGTGAGATCAGAGAAAAAGGCACCTATTTTGGGGAGATGAGCGGACTTCTTCAAGAGGAGCGGTCGGCGAGTATCCGCGCACTAGAAGAACCTGTAAAAGTTCTCAAGTTTCCCGGTGAAATGCTTTCACAAATGATGGTCAAGCAGCCCAAGCTCGGACTAAAAGTATGCACGGCATTAGCCAACCGCCTCAAGGGCACGACTAACAAGCAACAGGAAGTCTCCATTGAACGGAATGAGATCCGTGACGACGCCACGAATCAATTTCTACACGCGAAAGAGGCCTTTCAGAAGGTCTTCGTGATGTTAACCACTATTCAAAAGCAGCTTCAAAATCCCAACCTAAAGATGGTTGTCGAGTACATGATGCACGACAAGCTTCTTCAAGGTGGTAGAAAGATTCGAATTAATGAAGAGTTCCTCGAGGATGTTCCTGAGGCGCTGATTGATCCGATCAAGCGTGCCTACGCCGACAAATTGGACGAATGAACCCTCCTCCTCTCACCCTTGGAATTGACCCAGGTACAAGAATTACCGGGTATGGAATCATTGATCCAGCAACGGGGCGAGCATTGGACTTCGGATGTATCCGACCACCACCACAACTAAGGCTCTCTCTTCGGTATGAAATCATTCACCGAAGCATTAGCGAACTCATTTCACACTACAAACCGCAAGCTGTCGCCGTAGAAACGCAGTACGTGGGCAAAAACGTGGCCAGCGCCATGAAACTAAGCATTGCCCGCGGCATGGTGATGCTGGCAGCCACGCAACACGGCGTACCCATCTTTGAGTATGCGCCGAGCAAAGCCAAAATTGCGGTGGTAGGCACTGGACGTGCCAGTAAGGAACAGGTACAGGGAATGATTCAAAAGCTGCTCAATTTACCGACTCTTCCTGAGCCGGAGGACGCAGCGGACGCACTAGCGCTTGCCTACTGTCACATTGAAAATTGTAAGAGTCCGTTGGCTTTGAGCACCCAGGTCTAGTGCTCTTCTTTAGCGACTTGTGATGTCGCCCTCTTGAGAAAAAGCCGATTGCACCCAGGCCCAAGAGAGCGTCCCTATCAAACTTATTGCACATTTTTTTTCTAACGCAAAGGCGCGGAGTCCGCAAAGGAGCGCAGAGGAATCCCCTTTGCGTTCCTTTGCGGACTCCGCGCCTTTGCGTTAGAAAAAAAATGTGCAATAAGTTTGATAGG
>JBFIDQ010000056.1:0-12289 GCA_041603795.1 Chlamydiales bacterium | reverse complement strand
TCATCAGGGCAGCGTTTTGCCTCCAGCTTCCTTCAGATTCCATCTCGCGATGGACACCCTTGCCTTCGGCTAACTGTTCCCCCCTTCGGGCCAGTAAGGGACTTTCACCCTCTAGTTCGTTGCCATGCCGGGCACACCTAACATCTGTCGTGGCTGCCGCCACGTGGAATTCGGCTGCTACAAATTCTCGTCGGAAATACTTATGCGTAAAAGGTGCGCCTCCGCGGGTACGAGGGTCTTTGGCCGAATACCCACGGCAGCATTTGCTCGCATCCGCGAGCTACATTTGCCGTGGGCTAAAATCTACCCACCCGCAGTCACGGGCTACCACTTGCTTGGCCTGAGTCGAACAGCAACATGGCCAGAGGCTACTATGCGATTGCCCTGAGACGCTAGCGCCATGTTCCCGTATCACGCAATCCCAGAAACTTACCCTTTTCCTTTGCCACATCAATCTCTTCTTCTAGGCGATAGGCACCTAGATAATGATAGAGGGTAGCCTGAATGCCCAGCTCGTGGAGAGCGTGGCCTACGTCGAGAAGATTGTCCCTTAGATCATCGATGAATACGATCCGCTGCGGAGTGAAACTAAGATGCGCCAGCACCGCTTGCAGCACCTCTCCCTTGTTCGCGTGATCTGCCATGGCGAGCCCAGAAAAGTAAATGGGGTGCTTCTCGCCGAACCCATCGAAGGTAGCAGGCAGGGCATCCGGAAAAGAGCGGGAGAAATCGATTCCCACGGAGGACAACTCCTCTAGCAGCTGCTCCTCTTGATTTTCGATACTTCCATAGGGTCCCGACCGCCTCGCCGTCAGAGCAAGAGTGGGAATCCCGCGCTGCTGAATACGGCGAAGAAAATCTGCCGTTCCATTTTCTACGGTGCGCATAGTGCCCTGAGTAAAGAATAGACTTAAGTAGTGACGTCTCTCGCTTGCAGAGAGTTCTCCAAACGTCTCATCCCATAGCCTTTCGAAATGCAACGCATTACACGGCCATGCGATCTGGTCAGCTTCAGTGATCAGCACCTGATCGATATCAAATACGAAGAGCGAGCGCTCATCGTGCTGCTCCACGAGGAGCGACAGCTCCTCCAAGGAGTCAATTGTCTTAATCATTCCCCAAGCGGGGACGTGAATCAGACACAAGAGAGTAAGCAGAAGTTTGCGAAGCATAGAGACCTCCGTTTCACTTAAGGTGTAGCAGATAAAACGCCATATTGCAATCAGCACCTTACTGTGCTAAACTCGAAGCCTATGGCTAAAAAAAAATATGACGAAAGCACGGTTAAGACCCTTGATGCGCTTGCGCACATCCGACTTCGTTCGGGGATGTACATTGGGCGCCTTGGGGATGGCTCGCACCACGATGATGGGATCTATGTTCTTCTCAAGGAGGTAATTGACAACTCCATTGATGAATTCATCATGCAGCACGGGAACCGCGTTGAGATTACTCTTGATCCCGAGACGAAACAGGTCACGGTACGTGACTTCGGACGCGGCATCCCCCTAGGGAAAGTTGTCGATTGCGTCAGTCAAATCAATACCGGCGCCAAATACAACGATGACGTCTTTCAGTTCTCCGTCGGACTCAACGGGGTTGGCACCAAAGCCGTAAACGCCCTCTCCTCGCATTTCATGGTCAAGTCGTATCGTGACGGCAAATTTGTCGAAGCCGATTTTTCCCGCGGGATCCTCGGCAAGGAAAAGAAGGGCAAAACGACGGAGCCCAACGGCACGTATGTCGAATTCATTCCCGATGATGAGATTTTTAAGCGCTACAAGTACCTCGACGAGTTCATTCTCAAAAGACTCTGGCACTATGCCTACCTCAATACGGGACTCACCCTCATCTACAACGGCGAAGAGATCGCTTCTGAGCATGGGCTACTGGACCTCCTTAAAGAAGAGGTCACTGACGATCGCCTCTATGATCCTCTGCACTACGTTGGTGACAAGCTTGAGTTCGCTTTTCTCCACACCACGAGCTACGGCGAGAATCACTTCTCCTTTGTCAATGGACAGTACACATCTGACGGCGGCACTCACCTATCGGGCTTTCGCGAGGGGATCCTGAAGGGCGTCAACGACTTTGCAAAGAAAAACTTTCAGGGCGTCGACGTTAGAGAGGGCATCGTTGGAGCCATTCTCATTAAGGTAAAGGACCCCATCTTCGAGTCACAAACCAAGAACAAGCTCGGCAATACGGAGATCCGTGGCGAAATTGTGGGTCAGGTGCGCAAGGCAGTAGCGGAGCTTCTCTACAAACATCCGGACACCGCGAAGAAAATCATCGAACACATCGCGTTCAACGAGAAACTTCGTAAGGAGCTAGCTAGCGTCAAGAAGGAAGCAAAAGAGAAACAGAAGAAGATCTCCTTTAAAATTCCGAAGCTACGTGACTGCAAGTACCACTACGGGGACAAATCAGGTCGTGGTGACGACACCATGATTTTCCTTACCGAGGGAGACTCCGCTTCCGCCTCCATTGTTGCTTCACGCGACCCGCTCACTCAGGCCGTCTTTTCTCTTCGTGGTAAACCGCTTAATGTACACGGACTCAAACGCGACCAGCTTTATAAGAATGAGGAGATGTTCAACGTGATGAATGCGCTGAACATCGAAGATGATATCGAAAACCTTCGCTACAATAAGATCATTTTGGCAACGGATGCGGACGTCGACGGCATGCACATCCGAAATCTTCTCATGACCTTTTTCCTCACGTACTTCGAACAGGTGGTGGTCAATGGACACCTCTTTGTTATGGAAACGCCCCTGTTTAAGGTCCGCAACAAGCAAAAAACACGCTACTGCTACTCCGAGAGGCAACGCGACCGCGCCGTCGAGGAGCTTGGACAAAAAGGACTAGAAATCACGCGATTCAAGGGTCTTGGTGAGATCTCTCCAGGTGAATTCAAGCAGTTCATCGGAAAAGATATTCGCCTCTCAGCCATCACCATCGACACCCTAAGCGACGTAAAACCGACCCTTCAGTTTTACATGGGAAAAAACACTCCGGAGCGAAAGCGGTTCATCATGGACAACCTCATGAATGAGGAGGTAGCGGGCTAATGGAAGATCTCAAAGACCACATGCGCGATAACTACATCCGGTACGCCTCGTACGTCATTCTGGATCGCGCCATTCCTCATGTTGTAGATGGACTCAAACCTGTCCAACGACGCATTCTGCATACTCTGAAACAGATGCATGACGGAAAGCTCCACAAGGTAGCAAATGTCGCCGGACAGACTATGGCGTTTCATCCACATGGTGATGCTGCGATCACGGATGCGCTGGTCAATATGGCCATGAAAGAGTTCCTCTTGGACATGCAGGGGAACTTTGGCAACCTGTATACAGGTGACCCGGCAGCTGCCGCCCGTTACATCGAGACGCGCCTCTCTCCTTTGGCAGCGGAGACGTTGTTCAATCCTGATCTTACGGAGACCGTTTTATCTTACGACAGCCGTAACAGAGAACCAGTAGTGCTCCCGTCGAAAATCCCCGTCCTGCTCATGCAGGGCGCAGAAGGAATCGCGGTGGGGATGTCGACAAAGGTGCTCCCGCATAATTTCATTGAGCTCCTGGAAGCGCAAATTGCGATTCTCGATGGCAAAGAGTACTCGATACTTCCCGACTTCCCCACAGGGGGCATCATGGATGCCTCAGAATACAACAAGGGCCGCGGCAAGGTAAAACTGCGAGCGAAGATCATCGTCAAGGATGATAAGACTCTGATCGTCAAGGAGATCTGCCACGGAACCACAACGGAGTCGCTAAATCGCTCCATTGATGAGGCGGCTAAGAAGGGCAAAATCAAGATCGAGTCGATCAACGACTACACAGCCGACAAGGTTGAGGTTGAGATCAAATTACCCCGCGGACGCTACGCCAAGGACTTGATCGACGCTCTCTATGCCTACACCGAGTGCCAGGTTTCAATTAGCCCGCAATGCCTCGTCATTAAGGACGATCTCCCCTGGGACACAGATGTCAACCAGGTTCTTGAGTTCAATACGGCGAAGCTACGTGACTACCTAACGCGCGAGCTTGAGATCGAAAAAGAACGTCTACTGGAAAAGATTTTTCAGAAGACCCTCGAGCAGATCTTCATCGAGAACCGTCTCTACCAGAAAATCGAGAGTCAGACCTCCTACGAGAAAGTGCATAGCACCATCAAAACAAGCTTGCAATCTTTCCAAAAGCAGCTCTCGCGAGTTCCTTCCTACGAGGACCGTGAGCGACTTCTTTCGATACCGATACGTCGCATCTCAAAATTCGACCTGTCAAAGAACGAGGAAGAAATTGCCAAGATCCATGTCCGCCTGGAAGAGATCGAAAAAGATCTCAAAAATACGAAAAAGGTGACCATTCGGTACATCAAGGGGCTCATCAAAAAATACCAAAAGGAGTGCCCACGTCGCACCCAAATTGAGCAACTCCGAGAAATCGACAAGAAGGCAATTGCGACAACGAAAATGGTTGTTGCATTCGACCCAAAAGCTGGTTTCATTGGCACCAAGGTGAAGTCGGATGTCTCATTCGAATGCACCAACTTCGACAAGATCCTCGTGATGTACAAGGATGGCTCCTACCGAGTGATGAATGTGCCTGAAAAGGAATACGTCGACGGTGGAATCGCCTACGCGAGTGTGGCTGATAAAAAGACCGTATTCAACGTTGTCTACCGCGATACCCGAACAAACTTCTGCTACGCCAAGCGCTTTGTGATCAAGTCGTGGATTCTCGATCGCGAGTACCGCTTTGTTGAGGAAAAAATGAGGCTTGAGCATCTGTCGACAGCGGCGGCGCCATCTATCGAGTTGGAGTTCAAACCAAAACCAAAGCAGAAGGTGGCTAAGCAGAGAGCTGAGCTGAGCGAGGTGGCCATCAAAGGGGTGAGCGCAAAAGGAGTTCGACTCGCACCGAAAGAAGTGAAAAAGGTGAGGGTGGTGAAAAATGGGGCAAAACAGCCAAAAGAATCGCTCTTCGACTGATGAGCCGGTCGCAATGGACCTCAACAAGGCAAGAAACTACGCTCTACGCCGACTCGCCCTAGGGGCCCTCACCTGCAAGCAGCTGCGTGACGCTCTAAAGAAGAGGGAGGCCCCTGACGAGGTGATCGACCAGGTAATGGTCCTCATGGAGGGTTATGGCTATCTCGACGATAGAGCGTGGGCAGAAGGCTTTGTACGCGGACAGCGGCGCAAGGGAGTTGGACCGCATGTCATCCGCTACAAATTGCGACAAAAGGGCATTTCCGAGGAAATTGCGGGTGCCTTCCTAGAAAAGGCCCATGAGGGCCAAAAAGAGCAAATCGAGGCCTATTTAGCCAAAAAACGACCTGATTTGGCAGATCCCAAAGTGCGACAAAAGACCGCAGCAGCACTGCATCGAAAGGGATTTGACTCGGAATCCATTAGAAACGCCCTTAATTTGAATTTTTCATAAAAATATGTTACAATTGCTGTAGGACGAAGGACTATTCTATGAGTGAAATTCAAGCCACAGAAGGCCCGCAGGGCCCACAAGCAGATCCAAATGCGGCAGTTGACGCCAAAGGCAAGCCAAAAGGCCTACCTGGTGACGTCGACCCTAACATGAAAATATCCACCATGGCCCAATTAAAGGCCCAAGCACCTGAGGTCTACGACAAGATGCTTGAGTCCTTTGCACAGAACATGCTACGCGAAATGCGCGATCATCAAGAACGCCTCAAGAAGGCGATGCGGAAGATGCGCCAGCAGTAGGTGTGGCTAGGCCTGGCCATCGAAGTCCGCTCCTGAAGGCCCGAAGAACATTTCATCCAATAAATTTCCGGCCATACTATAGGCCTGTTCCTCACCCAGCACCAGTTTGGTGCGCTCCAAATAGTATAAAATATATAAAACAAAGACAACACCAAAAACCTTGGCTGCGGTTGCTAAAGCAACAGGCAAACCCACAGCAGCCATAATTTCGACCGCTGCAACGACTACTACAGTTCGAAATGCCCAGGTAGCCGCGAATCGCGCTGCCAGCTCAACTTTTCCTTCACGAGGACAACTTGTCACTAGAGCGCGACGTGCCGGCTGAAATGCGTAGTTTCCCACACTAGCAATAATATTTACTGCCAGAATAAAGGCAGCTCCCTTAGCGGCTGTAGAGTTTCGCACAACGCGACCAGCCAATGCACCTAAGGCACAGGGTACAACCCAAGGCTCTGCTTTACATAAGTTTGCATAATTAAAAACAGGAATAGACATGATAACTCTCTTTTTAGTTGATTTTGAACAACAGTAACAGATCTTGCTAAAAAAAAGCAATATTAAACTAAGGCAATCAAACCGTATTTTTCAAGAAGCCGAGTACATCAAATGAGTGTAGATAACATCCAGCTCTGGATGATGCTGCAGCATTTGCTTGAGGCGCGGGTAGAGATGTGGGGCCTTACGAATCTGCGTCACGATCTCTTTCCGCAGGGCGCGAAGGTTATGGAATCGCTCGCTCGCATTGGTGGGTTCCGGATAAGGAAGGGCACTTGCCCTTGAGGAAGGAAGTTGGTCCATAAAAATAGCCAACACCCGTTCATACGTATCCGAATTGCTGGCCTGTAGAAAGAGTTTGTTGGTGCTCTGACTCTTTAGAACCTTCTCTCTTGCCAGCTGGATAATCTCCGGATCAGCTCCCTTTCTCTTCAGCAGAAACTCCGCCATGATCTGACGCGAAGCCGATTTGACCGCTTTATGCTGGGCGACTCCCTCCTTTAGGGTGGGAGCAGAGGTCAAGATGATGTAGCGTGATGCCGCCTCCATACACTGCACGGAGCACGTACCTGCCGCTTGTGGCCGCCGATAGTGCTCGGGTTCTGGGCGACCGCGTGCAAACTCACGACGTGGACTAAGCGTTAACAGGCGCTCATAAATCGGATACGGATCCCCCTTTGGCCCCTCGACCGCCAACCATTTCCAGAAGTCATCTTTCGTAAGTGTTCTTATCGGCACCTCTTCCATCTCCACAAATGGTTGATAGCGTTCCGTTCCCGGCAGACTCGCATGAAATGCAACCAGCCCCTGTCCAGTATTGAATAGCCTTACCGTCAGTGTATTGTTTTTGGTTCGGGTCACCTGTAGGAGCATTCCATGTCCTTCTGATTCGACAGGAACCTGCATCCACTCCCCGGGCTTTAACCCCATTACTTTCTTGATACATCCTCTTGAAAACGCATCCGGATTATTACGACTATCTTCGCTAAGAAAACCTACATCTTCTAAGGAGCTTGAGAGGCGCTCCAAAGATTCCCGAGTCGAAGGCTCCAAACGGGACTTTTTCTGTAGAAGAGCTCGATAGCAGCTCGCCATTATCGGGGCGGATCGACTCAGACGCCATCCATATACGCCTTTTTTTATCACCACATCTTTCTTTGGGGAGCGATTGAGAAAAATATTGGTAATCGCCCTTACTGTATCGGTCTCATCAAAAAGATCGGGGTACGCAGCACTCATTTGTTCCGCTTGTAAAGGAGCTGATCCGGTCCGACACCACTTCCTTACGGCTTCTGCTAGACTTCTATTGGCTCGCATCTGCTCGCCCACCTTCAATGGCGAATACCCAGCTCCAGAAGAGAGTAGATTCAGCATATTCCGATCTAGCGATGAATTGCGCTGCCTGGCCGTGTTCTGGAGAAGAAGTAGATACCGGCGCTCGCTCATGCGATCTTCCCCCTCTTGCAAGCCTGGAGCTGTGAAAAGAGCTAGGGAAGCGAGACTGCTATCCAGCGCCTTTTTATGAAGGGCTCGCATTCTTGACTTGCCTCCCTTTTCATTGAGTCCCATGATCTGCTCTACGATCTCCGGCTCTCCGCGAGCGCAGAGCGCATCCATATCTTGCAAATCCAAACGAGCCCCCTTCCCCTTAAGCGCGTCAAAAAGCTCGTCCCATCCCTGCCGCTGAGCCTCTATCAGCGGCGAGTTGCCAGGAGAGCCTCCGGCGGGATCGACACCCTCCTTCATGAGTTTCTCTGCCACCTCTTTCAGCCCGGATCGACACGCCAGAAAGAACGGAGTGTGCCCTTCTGCGTCGCGCACATCCAAATGGGACCGTTTGATCAAGCCAAGTGCAAGCTCCGCTCGTCCATACTTACATGCAGCGAGCAGAAGCTCGCTTCTTTCGGTGATCTCTACAGGGAGTGTGTCGCCAGGCAACGTAAGGGCCGACAGCCAATCGGAACGGTGTTGATCGCGTGCAAAGCTCTTCAGATCAGCTAAGTCGACTCCTTCCAGATCTGTCATAACTTCTTTATGAATGAGGACGCATAGCAGAGCTGGCGATCTTGAAGTTTTGGCGTGCTGAATCCATCTCTCTCCGCACGCCACACTCGGCTTGGCTCCCTGTTCGAGTAGCGCAATGAATGCCTCACTATGATCTGCCGGCCGAGCTAATTCCAAAAGCTGTCCCGCCGTCTCTTTGTCAAAAACTAGAGGAACTCCCTTTTGCAGCTGGACGAGGACCCCCTCTCCATTCTGTTCCACATTGATCCCAAGCGGAGGCAGATCTGGCCAGCTCGGGTCGATCTTGAGTCCCGCCTCCATAAAGGTACACGCGAGGTCTCCCCATCCTTGATGCAGCGCCCACATGAGCACCTCCGGGTCGGCATAACGTAGATCCTGACCACACTCAGCCATCATTTGGGTTGCCAAAGCCTTGGATCCTCCTCGGCAGGCAGATAGTAAATAGTCACCGGGAGCATCGACACGCTTGCGGTAACGGTTGTTTTTGAGAATGGAAAAAGCGACTGTATCCAACCCTTTTTCACATGCCAAACGAAAAATAATCGGGATATCCGACTCTTTGGGCGGAAAACTAGCGAGCAACCTCAAAGCTACTTGTCCCAGGGATGCATCGCATTCCTTAGTAATGAGGTCGAGTGCCCTCGTCGAGTCCTTACCCTTCTCAGCACTCACACCCTTGTCGAGCACCCTACTGGCAAGCTTCGGCCACTTTAACCGACAAGCCAATGAGAGCACCTCGTAGGGAATTGGGCCCTCCATCTGATCGAGCAGAGCCTCCGCTGTCTCCCTCATGTTGTGCTTACAGGCTGAGATCAAAAGCACCTCTGCTTTGGTCCTCATCTCTTTTAGATTTTGATGCGAAATAATTTTTGGTCCGAGCCCCTCTAGACCGGAATTGCACGCCATAGTGAGTAGACGTAGTCCCACGTCAGATTGAAGGGCCTCTTCTGGAAGTTTGTCCACCACAGCCGAAAAAACATCCCAACAGCGGTATTTGACCGCCGTCTCCACATTAGAGAGGGGGTTCATTAATTCGGGAGCGCCTTTCACCATAGTTGCGGCACTACGCGAAAACCCCTCGGCACAATAGTGTTTAAAGAGTTCCGGATCAAAATCTTTCGAGGCGGGCGCCAGAAAGCCTATGGTCTCTATCTTTCTAGCTTGGACCGCTACCATGAGCGGAGTTTCTCCACTGTCGTTCCGAAGATCGCGCTTAGCGCCCTCCATTAGAAGGTGAACGGCTGTTTGCCTATCGCCCTTTCGGCTGGCTAGGTGCAATGCCGACTCTCCCTTCTTATTGACCGCATCACGCTGCGTGCTCTTGTCTATTGCTGCCTTGGCTAGTTCAGAATTACCCGTGCTGCATGCCAGGTGGAGGGATGTCGTTTGCTCGTTGTCGGCTATATCAGGGTCCGCCCCCTTTTCAATGAGCCATCGAGCAAGCTCATAATGGCCATCCTCCAAAGCAATGTGAAGGGCCGTTTGTCCCAGATCATTCCGGATTGTTAGATCTGGGGCTTCGCCGGCCACTGCTTGCACAGCTGCCAGGTTCCCCGTAGCGCAGCAAGCCATTAGAAGATTGTTTCCTTCGTGGATGTAATCCGTTCTCACACCCATTTCTACGAGTTTAACGAGAGCCTCGGATGATTCCGATCGCATAGCCGCTTGAATCACAGCCTCTCTCCCAGCCGGTGTATCCGACGCTGCAAGAAGCTCCATGGCGACGTTCACGTTATCGCGTTTGCAAGCCGACTGCAGCACCGTTTCCCCTGAGTTAGGGTTTGCAATCGGATTAGCTCCGCTTTCCAAAAGAAAGCGGACGACCTCTAGCCGGTCATTTGCTGCGGCCACGTGAAGAAGTGTCGCGCCTGATGTGAGTTGGTACTCCTCATTATTAAGGTCTTCACCAACGAGTTCCTCTCCAAGCACCAAAGCCTTGACAGCCTCCAGATTTCCTCGAGCGCACGCAAGCGCCAACGGAGTGCACCCCTTATGATCCTTCAGCTCTGGGTTCGCCTCCCTTTCTAGCAGGACAGCTATCAGGTTTGCATGTCCCCCCATCGCTGCCATATGGAGAGCAGTTAAACCGGCGCTATTTCTATAATTAAGTTGGTCAGGATCTTCCACCAACGCAATTTGTTTCAGAGCCCATTCCACCTCTCCACGGCTGCACGCCATCAGAAATGGTGTATTCCCCTCTCCATCCACCAGAAAGGGGTTCGCCCCCTCTTCCACGAGAAGATCTGCCAGCGTAAAGTGCCCCATCTTTACCGCCTGACCAAGCACTGTAGTGTTCAGATTAGATACCCCATTAATTTGGGTTCGGACCGCCTCCTTTTCCAGCAATACGAGAGAGGCATCTTTCCACCCCCCAGTAACCGCCGCTTCCAGGGGACTCATCCCATTCACATCGTACGGAATGGGATCGGCTCCAAGGTCAATCAGTAGCCATGCCAGGTCTGAATTGCCTATCGCGCAGGCTTGGACAAGCAGGTTGGATTGCTGCTCGGATGGAGTCCTGGGAGTGATCAGATCTGTAGATAGCTCCTTCTTCTCGAAGAGCCATTCAAGCATATCTTGATCTTCATCCGAAACTACTTTAACAGGCAATAGCATAGAGAGGTAGTCTTGGACCCCTTTCTCTGGGTGAGCGCTTCTTTTAAGAATGGTTCGTGCCAGTGTTCTCTGATTAGAAGCGCGTCCCAACATCTCAAGGGGCGCTGGACCCTTCTTGCTAATTCTCTTATCCACATCAATCTGCGGAAACCGTTCCAATAGAGCCTGCGCTGTATCCCAGTTGCCACGGGTCATCGCCAGCCCAAAGGCGTTCAGTCCCTCGCTATTTTTCCGGTTCGGATCAAGTGCTTCCGGCGCGCGCCGAACTACTTCTGACAAGCCATTTGCACTCGCCAGGGAAAGGGGGGTGTCGGAACTTCGAGTCCTAACATCGAATTCTGCCCCTTGGTTGATTAGTTTGAGTGCAATTTTTTCCCCGCTCACGCTACAGGCAGCAGTCAGGGGAGTCTCTCCATCCTTCGTGGTGACGTCTACATCCGCACCTTTTTCAAGCAGCAGATCCACGACCCCCCTGCTGAGGTACTTGCAGGCTATGGTCAGAGCCGTCTGACCACGACGCAACCGCTTATTTGGGTCCGCTTTGTTGTCGATAAGCAATCGAGCAATCTCCGTTTCGTTCTGCTGGCTTGCGTAAGCGAGGGGAGTCAGCTTCGAGTTATTGCGCTTATCCACCTTTGCTTCAGCACCCAACAGCACCTTGATCATGCTCAGCTTTTCGCTTGCCTCTTTTTGGTTATTTGTGCGCTGTTGGCAGAGAAGATTGAGCGGCGTGTTTCCTTGCGAGTCCGTGCTATTCACTTCACCGCCACGCTTAATCATCTGCTTTACGAGTCGTCGCTTTCCGGACAGGACAGCCTGGTGAAGAAGAGTAGAGCCATTACTTAGCCTCTGATTGGGGGCAAGCTGTAGAGAGCTCATAAGGGATGCTGCATGGGGATCGCCGGTTTCAATCTCGAACCGGAGAATTTCCATTTGGGTGCGTTTGGTAGAGTTCTTGACTAGCTCTTCGTTATGGATGGCTCTCTTAAACACGTCGTAGGTTTTGCTGTTCGCCTGGTCTGGCGGGATCAACTGGATCGCCTTAAGGCAAAGAGAGGGACTCCCCATCACCTTTCGATTCTTCGACAAGTCGCGCACAAATTTCTGAAGCTTTTCGCCGTCACCTAACCTGCTTTTTATTCGACCAACGGACAAAAAGTTAAGGTATATATAGTCGACCTCATTTTTTACATACTGAAAAATACTATTCATAGTTACAACACTATTCCTGCCCTATAAATAGTATTATAATATAAAATTATTTATTACACAAACTTAACAATAACCACCCCCAGGACAATCTCATTATAAAAATAAATCCAAGTGCAGCCATAAGCATCTCTTTTGCAAGGGTTTGTGACTGCGTACACTTTTTTCGACGCAAAGGCGCTGAGGCGC
>JBFIDQ010000055.1:0-12315 GCA_041603795.1 Chlamydiales bacterium | reverse complement strand
TCCCTTTGCGAGCCAGCGGAAGGCATGGAGCCCAACCCGCTTTTCCCAAGAGAGGTACTGTGGTACGCCAAAGCGATCGATCAAATAGCACAGTTGATTGGCTACCCTCCGGTGGTCACGCGAGCGAAAACATTGATCTGCCATATAGGTAGTAAATACCTTACCGGAAGGATCTTGCATCATTCTAGCAAGTTCCGACTGAATTTTTTTCTCGTCACTATTGCGTATCGCAATTGCTTCCCGCAGCATAAGTTCAGCCAGCTCCACTGCGCTGTCTGCTGAAACCTGTACGTCCGCTTTACATGATGAAAGAATCCGCTCGGTCCTTTCGCTTAAGGCAGAGGCGCTCATAGACAAAACCCACTTCCGGTTAGAAAAAAGCACTGTAACACACGAGCTGGGTTTCGAAAAAGAATACGGTTGCCTGGACGATTACCTAGCCGCGCAGCATACAATGTCCAAAATTGCTATAGTGCGCCAGAACGGGTCATCACCCTGATCGATTTAGGTAACCAATGCTTCGCATAATCTGGTTCGCACTGCTCCTCTTTGTTACTAGCGTCGAAGCTGAAGTCACTGTCGGTATCGATCGACTATTTACCTCTCAGAATCAAAAACTCCTCAAGGGAAAGCGGGTAGCCCTACTTACTAACCATACGGCGGTCAATAAAGACCTACAGTCGAGTATTGATCTATTTAGAAAAAATGCGGAACGCTTTGGGTACACATTATCCGCTCTTTTCGGACCAGAACATGGCATCGATGGATCGGGCCATGCCGAAGAAAAGATCAAGCATCGTCGCGACCACAATGGCATCCCCATCTACAGTCTACACGGCACCACGAGACGCCCTACAGAATCTATGCTAAAGGCAATTGATACTGTAGTTGTCGATATACAGGACATCGGCTCTAGATCCTACACATACATTTCGACCCTCTTTTATCTGATGGAGGAATGCGCCAAGCGAAATATTTCCGTAATTGTATGTGACCGACCCAACCCGATTAATGGGCTAACCATTGACGGACCCATGCTCGACTCTGAGTGGCGCTCCTTTGTTAGCTACATAAACGTACCTTATCTTCACGGGATGACCATTGGAGAGCTAGCGCACTACTTCAATAAGGAATACAAAGTTGGATGCAAACTGTCCGTGATCACAATGAAGGGATGGAAGCGGTCCATGACCTTCAAAGATACCGGGCTTACATGGATTCCAACCTCTCCCCAAATCCCGGAAGCTGACAGTCCCCTTTTTTATCCGGCAACTGGAATTCTCGGTGAACTGCAGATGGTCTCCATTGGAATTGGTTATACCCTCCCCTTTAAGGTGGTCGGCGCGCCGTACATTGACAAGAAACTATTTGCACAACATCTTAACGCCCAGAAATTTCCAGGTGTTCGTTTCCAACCGTTCAGCTTCAAGCCCTTCTTTGGCCGATTTGAACATGAGATTTGCAATGGAGTATTGATCGTCGTAACGGACTCCATCGCGTTCCGGCCGGTTTCGACGCAATATCTTATTCTGGGCATCTTAAAGAGCCTCTACCCTTCGGAATTTCAAAAGGGACTGGCCGCTGCAGCGCGACGACGCGCCATGTTCTGTAAAGTTAATGGCACGAAAGAAGTCCTATCAATCCTCGAGAAAAAGCGATACGTAGTGTGGCCCCTGCGCACCCTGCATGAAAAACGCCGTGAGGCTTTTCGAAAAACTCGGAAAAAATATCTTATGAAAAGCTACTCGTAGATTACTCCGGCTACGAAGCAATCTCTCGCTTCACGCTTCCGTCCGGATGATAAAGAATCGTGAGTCCAAATACACGCCCATTTCGATAGCGCACCACGCACTTTGGTGAACCGGTCTTGTAGTAGCTGCACTGCTCGCCTACTTGAATGCCATCGCAATAGAACTTTCTTAGATAAACATCTCCGGATGGGTAATAGAGTTCCTCACGGCCCTGCTGAATGCCCTGAACATAAATGGCACTAGAAAGAAGAGTTCCGGTGTCGAAATAGCGCTCACAAGGTCCGTGTAAGCGTGATTTCTCGTCACTTGTCAGCTGATAATAACATTTAAGCTTAACGGTGCCGTTGGGATGAACAGAAATCCACTCTCCTGCCGGCTTTCCTGAGCGCACAATCCAAAGACTGTCTCCTTCCTCCATAACCTCACCACCGTTTGCGATCGTGATCGGATCAAAACGCACCTGCAGGTCGACCCCTGCCTCCTCTTCAACAAGGGTCATCCATCCATTCTTCAGCAGACATAGCGGGTGATTCATAACTCGATCCCTTCCTTAATTTCGCTGGCATATTCCTTCAGCACCTCTCTCAGTAGCGCCTGATTGAGCTCTATGCACTCCTTAAAAGAATACATCTCCTGGCGATTTTGCTCGCATCTCTTAAGCATCCTCTCTAGATCGGAGCGCACCTCCCGGTCATAATCGATCTGCGAAAACTTACGATCATAGATGACAGAGCGCACTTGATTGACCGGTTCCAGGATGTACTGACATGCAATCTCGCTCGAAAACTCGTGATGGATCTCTCCCACCTTCTTGGAGGCACTTTGAATCTGTCCCTTCTTTCCATCTTTCAAGGCGGCCTCGAGCGAATCAAAAGCTGATACTAAATCCACAACTAGATGAAAGCACTTCTCCAAACTCTCATCCAACGTACAGTACTGCTCTAGGATCCTTTTCCGGGTTACCCCATCGAAACGACCCGATTGCAGCTCTTGGTGTACCCAACTGTGATAATCAACTTGTCTTGTGAAATGCTCCTTGGCGACTTTGCCAAGGGGTCTATTCTGAACCCCTTCGAATCCGATACCACCCTCTGTTGCATTGATATACGTAGTCTCAGGATGGTGTGAGACATAGTGCGAGGTGTATTGAGACTCCGACACCCATTTCCACAGGGTATGAACGGGGTCACCGTGTATATCCGGTCGCACAAAGGCATTGCTGTTGATGTCACCACCACCAGTAATCACCTCCTTGCTAACACTTGCATTATCGATCACTGCATCGGCATACGACTTCAAACCGGTGAAGGCGAGATCCATTCCAACAAACACAATGGGATTACACCCGAAACGAGTGGCAAGATCAATCATAAGGTGAAGGACATTATAACCCTCAACGGCTTGTGGCTCCTCAAGACCTAACTGACCCTCCAACCAAAGAGTGAGGGGGTACATGTTATTTCCAGATAAATAAATTTTTGGACCCTGAAGAGCTTCAAATGCTTTGTGGTGAGTTCGCCCCTTAATAAAGACAGGAAGTTCGTAGCCTTTATGTGACCGCATGCGCTCTACCTGCGTCACATTTGGATCTATACTACCCCCGAAATGGGGATTGATTCCCTGACAGGTAAGCGCATTGATTGCGGACCCACCAGCAAAAATTAGGGCGCGATCTTCTAGCTGACGAAGGACATCAATATTCTTGTTGAGTGACGGACCCGCACCACAAATAATAGCGGGAACATTTTTCAATGCTCCAAAAAAGGACCGAGCGCCTGTGGCCTCGGGGAGATGGATCATATTCCGATAAAAATTGCGGAAAAAGGCGACCCCATAATTCATGAACTCTTGTCCCGCAAACTGCACATACGCAGCCGCATGCATCATTTTGCATCGGAAGTCCATCAATTCAGATTCACGATGCTGTTTGTAGTGGGGTAGTGCCTCCACTTCAAAAGGCAATCCCACAAAATTCAGAGCAAGATCCTGCGCTAGCATCTCCATATGCTCACTATCGGGGTAGCCGCGATAGAGTTTTACCTGCCCGCCCGAGAGGATCTCTTCTCCAAGATCCGACTCAAAAAGTCGAATAAGAACACGGAGGTCATCCTCAATAAAGACCAGGTAACGCTCCGCATCCTCCTCCAGCCAAGGCTTCACTACCGGATAGGCGTATCCAAGTCCGACGCCGAAGACATAAAGTACCTTTACTCCGCCGAGTGATAGTTCCTTGAACCACCCCTCCATCTCTTTTACCGAACTATAGTTCGAATGAAGAAAGAGCTTCCTGCCGCCTCGCTCGTCGCAAAGATTTGCCTCGCCAGAGCGAGATAGCGTGCCGGTTAACGTGGAAGCATCAACTTGAGAAAAAAGTTCCTCGGCTTCCGGGTCCTCTCTACAAAAGCGGTCCAAATTTTCCTGCAGTCCCATTAACTAACCTCGGTTCCCTGCACCCTACCAGATACGAGCGCTTTCGAAAAATACAATTCCAATTATTTTTTTACCATGATAGGAGCAAATCTAGCAATTCGACTTATTTACTGCTAAACTGGTTGACGATAACGAACAGGCCGCCTACAATTTTCCTAGTGTCAACACAAAGGTAAGGAGATTGACCATGGCTAACGTTAAGCCCCTCGGAGATCGCGTTCTCATTAAGCGTTCCAAAACAACTACTAGTCAGGGAGGCATCCTGCTCCCCGATTCGGCACAGGAAAAGCCCAAAGAAGGCGAAATTGTTGCCGCTGGACCTGGCCGTACTGATGACTCAGGAAAGCTACACCCTCTCAACGTTTCTGTTGGCGATCGAGTACTCTTTTCGTCGTATGCAGGCACAGAACTCAGCAATGTAACTGGCCAATCGAACGACGACGAGTTCCTCGTAATGAAAGAAGACGAAATCCTTGGAACCCTGGTGTAACTAAATGGCTAAAATTCTTCTTTTTGATCAAGATGCTCTTAAGTCAATGCTTAAGGGTGTAAAAACACTAGCCCGCGCTGTTAAAGTGACGCTAGGTCCGAAGGGACGTAACGTTGTGATTAACAGTCCCTATGGGGCGCCTATGTCGACTAAAGACGGGGTCACTGTAGCTAAGGAAATCGGACTTAAAAATAAGTTTGAAAACGTTGGCGTACAGCTTGTAAAAGAGGTCGCTTCGAAAACCTCGGATGTTACAGGTGACGGCACTACAACAGCTATTGTTTTGAGTGAAGCGATTTTCACCGCTGGGGTTAAGAATGTAATTGCTGGCGCTAACCCGATGAGCATTAAGCGCGGAATCGATCGCGCGGTTAATGTGGTCATCGAAGAGCTAAACAAGATTGCTTCACCGATCAACTCGCGCGAAGAGGTCAAGCAAATCGCAACCATTTCAGCCAACAATGATCCTGAAATCGGAAATATCATTTCCGATGCGATGGAAAAAGTTGGCAAGGATGGCATCATCACAGTGGCTGACGCAAAAGGAATCGAGACAACCCTTGAGGTGGTAGAAGGAATGCAGTTCGATAAGGGCTACATTTCACCATACTTCATCACGAATCCGGACCAAATGAGTGTCGAGTTCGAAGGCGCAAGCTTCCTTATTGTCGACAAGAAGCTTTCCACAGCAAAGGACATCGTTCCTTTCCTGGAAAAGGCTGCGCAATCGAGCAATAAGCCACTGGTGATCATTGCGGAAGATATCGACGGTGAGGCACTGGCGACTCTGGTTGTGAACAAGCTCAAGGGCGGACTCCCTGTATGTGCGGTCAAAGCTCCTGGCTTCGGAGATCGTCGCAAGGCGATGCTTGGCGACCTAGCTATCCTTACGGGTGCTACAGTCGTAACGGAGGAAATTGGACTACAACTCGATACGGTAGGCCCCGAGGTTCTTGGGTCAGCAAAGTCCATCAAAATTACGAAGGACGAGACGACCATCGTTGATGGCGCTGGTGATCACAAGGCAGTGGAAGAGCGAGCGAATCAGATTCGCTCGGAAATCGCGAATACGGACTCAACCTACGACATTGAAAAGCTGGAAGAGCGTCTAGCTAAGCTCGTCGGCGGTGTAGCCGTGGTAAACGTCGGTGCAGCAACCGAAACTGAGCTTAAGGAGAAGAAGGCGCGTGTAGAAGACGCACTCCACGCAACGCGAGCTGCGGTAGCGGAAGGAACTGTTCCTGGCGGAGGCGTTGCCTTGCTACGTTCGATAAGGGCACTTGAGGCTCTCAGCTCAAGTGACGAAGACGAAGACGTCGGCATCAACCTTATTCGTCTTGCGGCATATGCTCCAACGACGGCTATTGCAAACAACTGCGGCAAAGAGGGCAACATCGTTGCCGAGAAGGTCTTTGCTGGCGAAGGTAACTTTGGCTACAACGGACTCACTGACGAGTATACTGATCTCGTCGCTGCAGGCGTTGTCGATCCAGTACTCGTCACCAAGAGCGCTCTCAAGCACGCAGCATCTGTTGCTGCGATGCTCCTAACAACGGCAGCTATGATCACAGAAAAACCCAAGCCCAAAGGAGCCATGCCCGATATGGGTGGTATGGACGAAATGGGCGGCATGGGCGGCATGGGCGGAATGGGTGGCATGGGTGGCATGCCCGGAATGGGTGGTATGGGCGGCATGATGTAAATGCCAAAGGGAAGGCGCAACGCATCTTCCCTCGCTCCCACCCCCTGATACGTTTAAGCTTAAAAGAGATCACCGAGTTCGGTGATCTCTTTTTTTTGTATAAATTTGCGACTCCTTATCAAATATGCTACCATTAGACCCTCCTATCGGCTAAAATAGGCCCAAACTTCAGGGTGGTTTCATGTTCGGTTTTCTTAAGAAAATATTTGGCACAGCACAAGATCGGCACGTCAAGCGCTACCGCGCAATCGTGGAAGAGGTTAATGAGTGGGACGAAAAGTTTACCTCTCTAACTGACGAGGAGCTGCAAGAAAAGACGAATGAATTTAAGCAGCGCCTAGCCGACGGCGAGATGCTCGACAACCTGCTGCCTGAAGCTTATGCGACAGCAAAAGGGGCATGTCGCCGCATGATGGGCAAGGAGGTCCACGTATCAGGATACGATCAACCTTGGGATATGATTCCCTACGATGTACAGATCCTGGGCGGAATCGCGATGCACAAGGGTGCCATTGCAGAGATGCAAACGGGAGAGGGAAAAACCCTCACAGCCGTCATGCCTCTCTACTTAAATGCCCTCACAGGTAAGCCAGTGCACCTTGTCACTGTGAACGACTACTTGGCGAAACGTGATTGCGAATGGGTCGGCGCTATTCTACGCTGGCTGGGGCTCACCACAGCTCCACTCACGAACGACGTGCCACCCCACCAACGCCATGAGGTCTACGCACACGACGTGGTGTATGGAACGGCGTCGGAATTTGGATTTGACTACCTCCGCGACAACTCTATGGCTATGCGCAAAGAGGACCAGGTCCAGCGTGGCTATTACTTCTCGATCATTGATGAAATCGACTCCATCCTCATCGACGAGGCCCGCACCCCCTTAATTATATCGGGTCCGGTACCGGAGAGCCGTCAGATGTATGACGACCTGAAGGGCGGAGTCGCTACGCTCGTCAAATACCAGCGTGATCTTTGCAGCCGTTTGGCGACAGAAGGACGCAAAGCGCTGGAAAAGTTAGGGGCTCTCGATGAGACCGTGCCTCTAAAAGAAATCATCACAAAAGACAAGCGGGAGACCTTCGATGAGGCCATGAAGAAACTCTGGCTTGTCAGCAAGGGTACCCCGCGCAACAAGGTGCTGCGCCGCACCCTGGAGCATCCTGACCTTCGTGCCTCTCTTGATGAATGGGACCTCTACTACTACAGCGACCAAAACAAGGCGGAGCGTGCAGAAGCGCTGGCGGAACTCTTCATAATCATCGATGAGCGTCAAAGCGAATATGAGCTCACGGACAAGGGTATCGGGAAGTGGGAAGAGGTCGCTCAACAGGGGTCTGCTGACGACTTCATCATGCTTGACCTTTCCGACGAATATCTCAAGATCGATGAGGACCTAGATCTGTCAAAAGAGCAGAAAATGGAACGGCGTATGAAAGCACAGGAAGAGGACGCGCACCGGAAGGAGCGCGCTCACAATCTTCGCCAAATGCTACGCGCGCACCTTCTAATGGAAAAAGATGTGGAGTACATCATCCAAGAGGGAAAAATCGTCATTATCGATGAGAATACGGGACGCCCCCAGCCGGGACGACGTTTTTCCGACGGACTTCACCAGTCGATTGAAGCAAAAGAGGGGGTCAAAATTCAAAAAGAGACCCAAACCTATGCCACCATCACACTGCAGAACTTCTTCCGTATGTATGACAAGCTTTCGGGAATGACCGGTACAGCACAAACGGAAGCAGGCGAATTCAAGGAGATCTACCAGCTCGAAGTCCTTGAAATCCCCACTCATACGCCATGTGTCCGAGTGGATGAGAACGATGAAATTTACATGACCGAGCGCGAGAAATACAACGCTATACTGGAGGCGGTAAAGGAGATTCATGAGAAGGGACGTCCGATTCTTGTCGGAACAGAATCTGTGGAGATCTCGGAGAAGTTGGCACGGATTTTTAAGGTCAATAAAATCGACCATACTGTCTTGAATGCTCGCCATCACGATCAAGAGGCGGCAATTATTGCTGCGGCTGGACAGCGCGGGGCGATTACGATCTCAACAAACATGGCTGGACGCGGAACAGACATCAAATTGGGCGAGGGCGTTGCCGAGCTAGGTGGCCTTCATGTCCTCGGCACTTGCCGCCACCAGGCGCGGCGTACTGATCGACAGCTTCGGGGCCGCGGTGCGCGACAGGGCGATCCGGGAACATCGAAGTTCTATGTCTCCTTTGAAGACTCGCTTATGCGTCTCTTTGCCTCCCCCAACCTCACCGCAATGCTGCAACGCTTCCGCCCGCCAGAGGGCGAACCAATCTCCGCTCGAGTGCTCAATCGCTCGATCGAAACGGCACAGAAGCGCATTGAACAGCGCAACTATATGATCCGTAAGCACACGCTGGAATACGACGATGTGATGAATAAGCAGCGGCAGGAAATTTACTCTTTCCGCAATGACATTCTATGCTCCGCTGAAATTCGTGAAATCGCATGTGAACTCATTGAAAATCTCTGCATCATTGAGGCAACAAAATTCTTCCGCTCCCGTTCTGATGAAGGAGGATGGGACCCTGAGGGCTATCGCGATTGGCTCATGAGCGCGTTTCCTGTTCCTTTTGATAGCGACGCCTTCGATGATGAACACCTCGAACTTGAGCAAATCGAAAAAATTGCGGTGGATGGGGTCGTTGGGGCTTTTGCTGAACGGATGGCGTTTGAGGATAAAAAGGTCACGACACAACGTCCAGAGGGGGTAGAAGAGCTACCAGAAAAACCAGCCGATCGCATTATTCGTCAGCTCATGCTACGTCGACTCGACCAGCTTTGGCAGGAGCACCTGCTCACAATGGACCACCTCCGGTCGGAGGTCAATTTGCGAGCCGTGGCGCAACGCGATCCGCTTATGGAATTCAAGCATGAGGCGTTCGACCTCTTCCACGAGTTCAGTCAGAATTTACGGAAGCAAATTGCAAATGACCTCTTCCGCTTCCAAATTGTACTGCGACAGCCGTCGCCAATGGACCACATGCTCCGTCAGTATCAAATGGAAACGCAGCGCTCGCTCGCCGATGAGGTGGAGCACGACGAGCCGTCTAAGGATCGGGACGATGCCTTTGAGGAGAAGGATATTCCTACTCTCGAAGGGACAGGAATGACTCAATTTGGCGAGAACGCCGGGGAACTAGCCGCCCTCGATGAGGAAGCAACGAGCACCGGGCGAAATGACCCATGTCCCTGTGGAAGCGGAAAAAAGTACAAGCGCTGCTGTGGCGAAACGAGAGTCTCGCAAGACTAGTCGAAGTTCAGTTTGGACTAACAGTTTGCCAAAGCACCTAACGGATATATTTTTTTTTTCACGCAGGGATGCAGGGACGCAGCAAGGCCACTTTTTGGAACACGCCGAAATTCAGTCCTCTAAGGACTGTAGGGAATTCCAGCCATAATATAGCAGGGGAATGGCACCTACTAGGTAGAGCAGGGAGAAGTTTGCGTTCCAACGCAATGTAAACACTCCGTCTTCAGAAAATAGAAAGAGCACCAGACCAAATAGTAAAAAGACGGATCCGGATAGCAACATAACAAGGGGTAAAAGCCACCCCTTGATTCCTTCTACCTGAACTTTCATCTCTTGCTGACCGCGCTCACCATTAATTGACTCGTTCCAGGTTTGCTCAGAAACTGTTCCGGATGGAGCAATACGGTAGGCAGGCTCCGGTACGGGAGCCTCCTTGACTGATTGTACCACGCGAAAGGCGGGCTCAAAAGTATCAGTTTGTTCAGGAGGCGACTCCTCACCACCTAAATCAACGCCACAGTAGGGGCAGCTGCCGCTGTCCGCTTCCACGTCGCCTTCGCAATTCCAACAGAGTCGTGAGGTCATTACCATATTCATGAGATAAGTCAGTCTTTTATTTATCGTAATTCTACCAAAGGCCAGCAATTAAAGGCGCCTAAGAACTCCTCTATGGACAATAAGCCGTTTTCTTTCAAGGCCACGGTGCAGAAATACTTGCGCATTGGGTGAATTTCTGATACACCAGTGAGCTTGTCTTTCATCCCAAGAGGTAACAATGAGACGTATACTCCTAGCTCTACTATGTACTGTGACCATCTCTCTCCAAGCCAGTAGCAGCGAGATGATTAACGCGCTCAGCGCTATCCACGGCATCTTTCAATCGGGTTATGCACCGGCGGATTGGAAAAAGGAATATTCCGGATGGGACCTCGACGAGGAAATCGACAAGGCAAAGCAGCAGGTGCTTGATCACCCAGAAATGACGGTTCATGAATTTCAAAAGATTGTAGCCGATTTCTTTCGCTCGACCCATGATTACCATGTTGGCGTCTACTTCATGTCAACTGAGCGCTCACAACTTGGCTTTGAAGTAAGAAGTGCCGAGGGGCGTTATT
Source organism: Chlamydiales bacterium (assembly GCA_041603795.1). Lineage (GTDB taxonomy): Bacteria > Chlamydiota > Chlamydiia > Chlamydiales > JBFIDQ01 > JBFIDQ01. Next base: position 1,526 of record JBFIDQ010000055.1, on the reverse strand, counting down.
TCATTGTCCATATTGACCGCTCACTACTTGGTGACGACGTATTTCCTTTTGAGCCAGGCGACGAGCTAGTCACCTTTGACAGCCGACCCGTTGACGAGGTCGTCCAAGAGCTGAGAGAAGAAATTGGAAACCATGCGGGACCAGAAGCTACCGAGCAAGCACTCGCTGAAAAAGCCTTAGCACAACGCGAGTGGTTTCGTGGATGTCCCTGTCCACAAGGTCACGTACTTATAGGGATTCGCCCACAGGGAAAAGAGAAAGTCGATTATCGGCAGCTTACGTGGGTTTATGAGGAAGAACAAGCAAGAATGCTACCTCTAAATGACCAAGATCCGCTGAAAACGATGATCGACCGAAAGGGCATCGCAGCGTTCTACCATCCCGATCCAACGCAAAGAAGTGCAGGAAACCGCCACGAGGAAGGCTCTCGCAAGAGTTTTCTTCCCAATCTTGGTGAGATCACCTGGAAGACGAAAGCTTGGGATACCTTCGACGCCTATATCTATCAGAATGAAGAAGGGCACAATATCGGGTATGTGCGGATTCCACACTACGACGCAAGAGGCAGCGAATGGGTTGCCTTTGCCGAAATCATAAACCGTATGGAACAGCAAACTGATGCGCTAATTGTTGACCAGGTCAACAACCCAGGCGGTGTTGGTTTCTATTGCTACGCATTGGCAGCAATGCTTTCTGATCAGCCCCTAGAGCTCCCTCGCCAGAAGGAAAAGATCAACCAGCAAAACCTAATACAAGCGAAGCAGATGATTCCTCTGTTGCAAATGATCGAGAACGATGAACAGGCTAAATTGGTCTTTTCGATCTATAGCGACCCCGACCTGCCAACAACCTTATATGGATTTCCTATCAATTTTCAATTCACCCGTGGATTCCTTGAGTACAGCAAAGAGATCGTTCGGGAGTGGGACAAAGGAAATCGGCTCACAAAGCCGCTTCACTGGTTTGGCGTAGAGAAGATGAACCCTTCGCCTTTTGGACGGTACACGAAGCCCGTGCTGCTTCTCATCAATGAACTTGATTTCTCCTGTGGAGACCTATTGCCGGCAATTCTGCAGGATAGCGACCGAGTTACGACTATGGGAACGCGCACAGCAGGTGCTGGTGGTTACGTGTTATCAGGTAGTTTCCCAAATTCCCTCGGCATCTATGCCTTTTCATTCACGGGCTCCATGGGAATGCGCCTAAGCAATGACCCCATCGAGGACCTAGGCGTCACACCTGAGATTCCCTACACACCGACCGTAAATGACCTCCAAAGTGGCTACGAAGACTACGCAGCCGCCATCAATGAGGTAATCCGCAGCTGGTTTGATGAACCTGAAGCTGAGGCAGAGGCTGACGAAGCGGAATAACCACACCTTTACTTAGGTCAGGGCGTTCCGCAGTCGATTCCCAGGAGCAATGCTCCGCTAGAATTTAGCTTGGTAGCGTAGGCTCCGGCCTTTGTGCATTAAAAAATTCAACGCAGGGACGCGGGCATACTTTTACCCACAAGTTTTTGTGAC
>JBFIDQ010000054.1:0-12324 GCA_041603795.1 Chlamydiales bacterium | reverse complement strand
GCGACTCTGCGACCTCCCCGTCTCTGCGTTATAATTATTATAAACCACTGATTCTTAATGACTTACGTTGACTTTGCAATATTTTTCCCATCCCTTCGCGCGCTCTCTGTTGTTGAATAATTGTTATAGTGCAATTGCCATGGAAATTTGACAGAGCACTAGTTCTTTAGCTCAATAAGCGCTATGCTCTCTGGCTATGAATCTTCGCCCCTTGAAAAAATGGTTCCTTGAAGAGCGCCGCGACTTCCCCTGGCGTAGTGATCCGACGCCGTATTCTGTTTGGGTATCCGAGATCATGCTTCAGCAGACCCGTGCGAGCGTCGTCATTCCCTATTTCGAGCGGTGGATGGACGCTCTTCCATCGATAGGTGCTTTGGCTGGTGCGGACATTGACCAGGTCATTAAGCTCTGGGAAGGGCTCGGTTATTACTCTCGAGCTAGGAACCTCCATGCCGGGGCGCAGCAAGTCGTTCGAGAGTTTGATGGGGAGCTACCGTCCAATGCCGAACAGTTGGCCACGATCAAGGGAATAGGACCTTATACCGTCGGTGCCATTCTAAGCTTCGCCTTTCATCAACGCGCCGCGGCCCTCGATGGCAACGTTTTACGGGTTGTGACTCGCCTAACCAATTGTGACCGTGACATTGCCACTCCCAAAGTTGTGACCGATTTGCGGTCCGAGACCCTATGGCTGCTACCTAGAGGGAAGCCGTGGGTAGCCATGGAAGCGCTCATCGAACTTGGAGCAACGCTGTGCTCGCGTAGGAGTCCGAAGTGCCTCGAATGTCCCATGCGCCATCAGTGCGAGTCGTATGCTAGTGGGAGTCAGGAAAATCTGCCCGTCAAGAGTAAGAAAGTAAAGATTACGCGGATTGAACGCACAGTGTTTTTGGCTGGGGCTGATCACCATATTCTTATTAGAAAAGTGCCAGCCGGTGAGATTATGGCTGGCCTCTATGAGTTTCCCTACGTTGAAGGAGGGATGGAAAACCCTCTATCTACCTTTGCCAACACCTTCGGGGTGGAGGCCCTCTGCGCCACGCCAATTGCGTCAGTGAGTCACACCTTTACCCGATACCGAGCTACCCTTCATCCTCACCTACTGCAAGTTTCTGTCCCACAAAAAGTTACCGGCTACGAGTGGATTCCCCTTACGCAACTACCCGACCTCCCCTTCTCCAGCGGTCACGCAAAGCTAAGAGCTTACCTATTGAGCACGGTGGACACACGCCCGTGAATGTGATAGATATAATTTTATGCTCAACAGACTTCGTGCGCCTCTCCTAACTCTTCGCCTCTCCATCTTCCTCGTGATGCTCATGTGGACACTCGACAAGTTTGTGCGACCGAGTCACGCCTCAGCCGTCTTTGAGAATTTTTACTTCTCACCAGCATTTGGTCCGGCGGTATCCTATTGTCTCGGCGGACTCGAACTACTCGTCATTATCGGATTTGTCATTGGGTATAAAAAGTGTCTCACCTATAGCCTAGTGACCCTTTTCCACGGAATTTCTACGATCTCGTCCTACCAGCAATACCTCGACCCCTTTGGGGCAGGTCCGAATCTACTCTTTTTCGCAGCGTGGCCCATGCTTGCAGCCTGCTACCTGCTTTTGGTGTTTAGAAAAGAAGACACCCTATTTTCGCTAGAATAGTCCTACATATTTGGGACCACCACCAGCTCCTTATGGACCTTAGCCCGTAGGACCTGCTGGATGTAGGAGAGAGTTGCCCCTGTTGCCGAGAAGCACGAAGTGCAGGCACCCTGATAAGCGATGATCACCTCTCGATCATTCAGTAGATTGAGTACCTCGATGCCTCCAGCATCCATTTCGATGTAGGGCCGCACCTCAGTCGCAATCACCTCCTCGATGACTACCAGCTTCTGTTGCAAGCCGAGTTCATCGAATCCGGGATAGCCGTCGCCCTCAATTTTTCCCGCACCACCCACTGGTGGTGCCACGTACCCAGCCGGGAGGGGGATATCTGCCACCTGCGTAGAAGCCTCATCGATGGCCTCGAGGACCATATTGAGATGGGGTGATGTTTCCGGAGGGAACGCCGGTTCACCATTTTTTCCACGCAACTGCTGATCAATGAGATCCGCGCTAATACGCCTCGCCTGGTCATAGTTTTTTCCAATAACCAGCTCGCAGGCCGCATCGGCTGCTGCTAGAAGAGCGCTCTGTCCAAAGACTTGGAAGCGAGCGTCCGCTATGATCCCATCTTCCGGATCGACGAGGAACATGAGGCGTAAGAGGTTACCCTCCTCCTTTTCACCCACCTCACCGATTGCCAAACGCATCGCGCGAGCTTTAGCGTCTTCTGCAGTGAATGCCCCAGCCGACCGCAGCGTGGTCAGTTTTTGCCTCAAAGGGCGACTGTATTTGGTCCATGGAAAACGCTCGACAAGAGCCGCGAGTGTGATCTTCATAGGAGTACCTCTGATGCCTTACGGAGTCGTTTTGCACACATTGCAATGCGTTCTATTGCCAAAAAGATTTCCTCTTCTGTCGTCTCACGCGATAGACTAAAGCTAATGGCCGTATGTGACAGCGTCTTGTCGATTTTGGCCGCTTGAAGAAGAAGAGAGAGGCGTTGGAAATTCCCCCCACCGAAGGAGGCGTAGACCCCCTCTTCGCTCAAGCCATGGAGGAGAGCATCGCAAGCGATGCCCGGAAAAGCAACAGTCGTCACCGTTGGCAGCCGCTCGCCCTCACCAAAGAGCACCTCCGCCTCCGGATACGCTTGAAGTAGGTCGTGCTCAAATTTATCGCGAAGACGCGCCCCTTCCATGGCGATGAACCCGTTGTTCTCTTGAAGCTCTTCCGCCGCCTTCCCGAGAGCTACGAGTCCGGCTACATTTAAGGCCCCAGCTCGTCCGCCCGCTTGCTCCATTCCACCTTGAATCAGTGAACTCAACGTAATTCCATTCCGAATAAAGAGCGCTCCCGTTCCTTTTGGAGCGTGAAGATGATCTCCGTTAAATGTAAGGAAATCCGCACCTAGATCATGCACATCCACTTCCCACTTTCCTAGAACATGGGTCGCGTCAACATGAAAAAGTACTCCCCGCTCGCGGCAGACCTTTGCGATCTCTTCTACTGGATGGACCACGCCTGTGAGTCCGTTCGCCCAAGAGAGAGAGACAAGAGCCGTTCGCGGAGTGAGCGCTTCGGCTATTGCTTTTGCGGTTACGACACCGTGTGCATCGACCTCAGCCATCTTTCCCGACGCACCCAACTGTTCGAGTCGACCCACCGCCATAATTGCTGGCGCCTCATCCGCCCATGACGTCACAAAGTGGTTTTTTCCCTCCTCTCGACTCACATCGTGGTAGACCCCGTGGATGACCTGATTGACAGCTTCTGGTCCACTAGACGTAAATAGCACAGCATCCTCATCCTTTGCTCCGATGAGTTGATAAAGAGACCGGTAGGCGCGTTCGACCGCCGGCAGAACCATCTGACCATGAGCATGTGGTGCCATAGCCGATCCCCACCGCTTCGTCAAAAAAGGCAACATGGCCTCGATGACCGCCTCTGACGGTTGCGTCGTTGTGCTATTATCCAAGTAGATTGTTTCAGTCATCGTGATGTGCCAGTGCCGTTTTAGTAAATTTTCCGTCGACGTATTCGTACAGGATTGGCGCACCCGTAGGGATTTCAAGTGAAAGCACCTCATCTCGCGAGAGTTTATCGAGGACCATTACAATCGAGCGTAGTGAATTGCCATGAGCTGAAATGAAGACATTTTTTCCGTCGTCAAGCAGAGGAATCGCCGTCGCCTGAAAATAAGGAATTGTACGATTGGCCGTCATTTCCAAGCTTTCCCCATTTGGTGGCGGGACATCGTAACTTCTTCGCCAGAGCTTCACCTGCTCCTCGCCAAATTTTTCCATGGTTTCCTTCTTATTGAGTCCCTGCAAATCGCCATACATGCGTTCATTGAGTTTCGAGCTATAGTAAACTGGAATGGTGGTAGACGGATCGCTCTTATGTGCGGTCCATTCCGCTAGCTCGTTATTCTCATGCAGGACCACCGGCACCTTTTTCGTGCTATGCTGGCTCATCGCTAGGAATGCCGTCGTTTGCGCCCGCACAAGAGTCGACGTCAAAATAACATCGATCGGAATATCCGCGATTTGACGTCCCCCATCGAGAGCCTCTTGCACCCCCTTTTTGGACAATGGCACATCAACCCAGCCAGTAAATAAATTATGTAGATTCCACAGCGATTGCCCGTGGCGCATTAGAATAAGCTTAGCCATGCCAATTTCCTCCAAGAATACCTATGAGGATACCAGAATAGGTTAAAAGTCTCGAATCGTAGGCCGCCAAGAGTCCCATTGATGCACCTCTTGGAGAGCGTGGGCTAAATTGAAGAGACGCGGCTCATCGAAGTAGCGTCCTGCCAGCTGAATTCCTATGGGAGTTTTCTTGTTGGACCATCCGATAGGTACGGATAGAGCGGGGTGTCCTGACATATTGAAAGGGAGAGTCGTTGCCCACGTACCTACTAAAGGATCGAGTCTAGTTTCACCGATCACATGCTCAACTTCGCCCTTCGCATATGCACAAAGAGACTCGGTTGGAGTCACCAACAGGTCATACTTTTGTAGTAGATTATCTAGGGAGCGGCGAAGCCACTCCGAGTAGGAGAGTGCCAGCGAGTACTGCACCCCCGTCACCTCGTCTCCAATCGCAAGCCACTCCCGTGTATTTGAAGCGAGCTTCTTTCCCAGGCTTTCCTTCTTTTCACTTAGCGACACAATCGGTGCGTAGAGATCCGCCGCCAATACATTGCGGTAGTGGACGAGCATATCGTGGTTGAAAGGGAGGTTCACCTCCTCCACCACATGGCCTAGCTCGCGAAAGAGCTTCACCGCCTTGTCCATGTGTCCTTGCACCTCCTCATCGACAGGGAGAAAGCCGAAATCACGACTCACCGCAATGCGCTGCGGTTCGTGATGCGTGATCTCTTCGAGATCGATTCCATATTTCGCCATTACCTCGAGAGCTAGAGCGCAGTCTTCAACGGTATGAGTAAGGGTACCCCGCACTCCCCAGTGCATCTGACTGTAGGGAACATGCTTGCGGGAGGATTCTGGACTACTTCCCCGCGTCGGTTTGCATCCAACTACTCCACAAAAGCTCGCCGACATCCGAATAGAGCCCCAGAAATCCGTCCCAAGCGCCATTGTGGCCAATCCCCTTGCGACGGCGCTTGCCGCTCCGCTCGCCCCTGCCGTGCACGTTTCGTCCCATGGATTACAGCATGTCGGTAGAGTGTCACCCAGATCAAATTCAGGCAGAACAGCCTTTCCTAAAATAATAGCTCCCGCCTCACGAATCCGTGATACCTCAATGGAATCTTCACTCTCAACATGGCCAACTGAGAGCTCCGACCCGTAGTTGCTAGAGCGCCCCTTCATACGCAGCGTATCGGTGAGAATGACGGGAATTCCGACAAGCGGACGATCGTCGTCTCCACGCATCACTGACAGTTCCGCCTCTTTAGCGGCCCGAATCGCCTCCTCTGCAAACACCGCCTGGTAGACCTGGTTAGGACCCGTCACCTTTCCAATGCGGGCGAGCATCTGCTGCGTCACCTCTACGGGACTCACCTCCTTAGAGATGATGAGCTTCCGCAATGCGGTTGCCGAAAGAAAAGAAAGATCATCTGGCCTCATTGCTGCATCGTCTCCATCATCTTGAGATTTTCATCAACGAACTCAAGAAACGTCTGCTTGCCTAAAGCCACCTTTTCTAACGTGTCCGAGTAGAGATCGACTGTCCGCATTACGGTCCCTAACAGACTCACCAAAAGAGGCGTATCCATCGTCTTGCTATTGGTAAGCAGTGTCGTACGGTACGTCACCTCCTCATCAATTTCGTTAACTTGAAGAGCTGGTAGATCGAGTCCGATGTTGAGCATGGCCACAAGCCTTGCCGTGTCGGCCCCTGCTGAGGGGGCCGTACGAAAGGGAAACAAATACTGTATAACTACCACCTGATGTTCCAGCATCATTTCGGGACTTCCCAGAAGTTGATCAACCAGTGTCAGCGTCACCATCTTCTCGCGACTTTGTAGATCATGACCCAGATGCACGACGAGACGTTGAAACGGATGCTCCTCGTCCTCGACCAAAACGTGTGCAGGAAAGTGTTCTTTTTCCAAAAGTGCTTGAATTTCTTCCAGATTAATCATGTTGCTCGCCGTGTTCTCAGCTCTTCTTGATGGAGTTGTAGTCGCACAAGGGCTGCGACTCCCTCATTCGACATCGTATAGAACTTTTTGATCTTTGTAACTAACTCATCCCTCACGTTTCCTTGTGGCGTCAATTTGATGCCCATTTGGTCTGAGAGAATTTTTTTAGTTTCAGAATCAACGTCGCCTCGCGCGATCAGGTTCGCTAGACTCTCCGCTAGAATCTCTGGGGCATCCTTCTGAGAGACTGCTGCAATCCCTTTTGCTTGCGCATCCTTCAAGAAATCTTTCCAATGAGCTTCCAAGCGCTTTTTCTCATATTTGGCAAATCGCCCTTCAAGCTTAAGTACGTTCGAAGCAATGGCTTCACAGTCCGTCAAAATAGCCTGAATCGCTGCCCCCTGCGTTCCCTCTTTTCCGCTCTTAATTGTTGCCAGAGCTAGCTCGTACTGTTTTCTTGCTGGTACGCTCAAGGAATCGACTCTGATCGTCTTCACCTTTTGGACCAGTTGCAGAGATTTAAGGATTTCGATGTCCTTAACTGACTTGCGTAATTTGCGTTGGATGTACCACCGCTTTGCCTTCAGAGAGTAGAAGTATGAACAGTCTCTGATGTGTGCCAGCGTTGCCTTACCAAAATAGAGCTTAGTTAAATTGGGTCGCCTCCATCCAGCGTAGACCAATCCAAAAACAAAAATGGTAATTCCCACTCCCGATAAACCAAACATGAGTAGCGCGCTCACACCCGCAGAAACCGCTAACACCTCAAGACAAAAGAGCACCGCCCCAGCAATAGCCAGTCCCAAGTTGACCCACGCTCCGTTTCTCTGATTCCTCACAAAATCCCTGTACAACACCTGTCTCTGCTGAACCGCAGCTCGCAGAGCCGAGCGGGCCTGCCCCCCTAGAGCTTGCCTTCGGCGGGCAATCCCTTCTGCAATAGCAGTCCGAACATCGGCGTTCTCGAGAAGTTGAACGGCAGCACCTCTGTTATCTTCCGGAGCCTGTAGATCTGGAAATCGTACATTAATTTCCTGCTTGAGAAAAGCGTCAAGTTTACTATCGTCAAAGAGTTGCAGCACCTCCTTCTCCACATCTATCTCAGCGATGGTTTTATCAAGTGCTGCCCGCTCCCTCTTATAAAATTCTTCTGCCGATGTCTTCGGCGCCCCTCGCCACTGAATCGCCGCCACTTCTTTCTGTTTCGCTATCGCATCATGTGCCTTGATGACCGAATAAACTTTTTGCGGAAGATTGATCACATTGTAAACACCCCAGATGCCAAACTTCAGAGTGGTATTGAACGCTCTTCCTGCTAGTTCCGCAGTGTAACGTGCAAGATAGAAGCTATCGGTGGTTAAGTTCGCTCCAAACAGAGCGGTGCGTTGATTCCATTGGGACTGCTCCTCCCCCAACCAAAATTCAAGCTTATTAATATTTTCACGTACCTCCTCCGACGCATGTTCACCCACCTTTTCCTTAAGCTGAGCCAACTCTTTTTCGAAGCCTTTTCGGAATTTACGAGCCTCAATAATGGAGTACCCTTCCAGCATATTGCTGACTGCCGCTATCCAGGAATTTGCAACAAGACACTTAAGGCCAATAGTGTCGCCTGGTGCATTGATTCCTCGGTAGTACAAAGGCAATCCCAATCGACGTAGCGCCTCGGCAAATACATCACTATGTACGGCCACTGTACCTGGTCCACTCAACCGTTCCACTCGCTCCCAACTCAGCATAGTGCGTGAAATTTCGCTCATCAGTGAAGGTTCGTCGCGCACGAGCTGACCCGTCACCTCGCGTACCTGTTTGACCGTTACCGCATCGTTTTGCAGCTCATCCGCTCCCTGCTCCCCACCAACCTCCTCGGCTTCAGGTACTACAGGGTGGGCCACAATAGCAGATTCGGCACTACGCGCGGTTGCGTAGTGTAGCCGTACAGGAGCCTCTTGACTAACCAACGGAGGAGAGGATTCCAGCGGTAAGAAACTAGAACTCATGACCCCATTACTAGCCGGTCCAACTCGCCTTACCACGACGCCTCCTCAAGCAAAAATAATTTCCAAGTTTTGGTCACCAATGAGCCCCTCCATATGAGACGCCAGGGAGAAGTCCGGAGAGAGAAACAGTGAAGGGTTTGCGATTACCCCTTTCCAATGCTTGAGGTAATGCACGAACTGTCCCAAGCGGGAAAGGAACCCCTCCTCATCAAGATCAGCAAGAGGCATTCGATCGAAAAGAACAAGCGCATCAGCAGATGCATCAAAGGCTAGCGTACCGTATCCCGTTTCCTTGCCAAAAAGATTACCAGAGAGAGCAAGCTCCCAGATCCATTTTCGTTTTTCGATAGGTGGCGTGCCAACGAGGGCATGGAAAAAAAAATGGTGACCGTCCATTGAGCGCTCAAGCGACAACGATTCGCCCTCCGCCTTTAAATAGCAGAGGCCATCTTTATCAAATTTCAAGCCATGATTTTTGGTGATTTCATCAAGATCCATGCCCTCTAAATATCAAAAACAACCTTTAAAACCAACGAATTGTCTCAATAGATACAGAAGTATTCCTGCCTAGGCATTCCAGGTCCCACCTCCACCGTTTTTTTGGGAGGCGGCTCGTGTGCGCACTCCGCCTTGGCCACGGGGCAGCGCGTATGGAACGGGCATCCCTTGGGCGGGTGAATGGGAGATGGAATCTCCCCTTCTAAAAGGATCTGCTTCCTTTTCTCTTTCGGGTGTTCTTTCGGCACCGCGGATAGCAAAGCCTGCGTGTACGGATGGCGAGGATTTTTGAAGAGCGCATCGACTGGCGCTGTTTCCATCACTTTACCGAGATAGAGCACCACCACTCGATCGCAGATGTAGCGCACAACTGAGAGATCGTGAGAGATAAAAAGGTAGCTCAAGTTGAGCTTTTCTTTGAGTTCGTGAAGAAGATTGAGCACTTGCGCCTGAATCGACACATCCAGAGCGGAGACCGCCTCATCACAAACAATTAATTTTGGATGCATCACAATTGCACGTCCAATGCAAATACGCTGCTGTTGACCGCCAGAAAATTCGTGCGGGTAGCGGCTTCTGATGTCGGGAGAGAGTCCAATTAACTCAAGAATCTCCGCCACTCGCTCTTCACTTTCCTTCTCTGATTTGACCAAACCATGATAGAGCAGAGGCTCTCCGATGCTTTCGCCAATCGATTTTCGTGGGTTGAGTGACGAGTAGGGGTCTTGAAAAATCATCTGGATTTCCTGTCGAATCTCTCGAAGATCTCCCTCCGACACCGCCAGGAAATCCTTTCCCCTGTATGAAATCGACCCCTCTGTCGGCTCTAGGAGCCGAATCGCGCTCCGTCCAGCGGTGCTTTTTCCGCACCCCGACTCGCCCACCATTCCGAGCACCTCGCCCTCTCCGATAGAAAAATCGATGCCGTCTACGGCCTTTACACTTCCCACCTCGTGGCTGAGAATACCCCCATAGATCGGGAAATGTTTTTTCAGTCCTTTTACCTGTAAGAGCGCACTACCCGCCATGGAGCGCCTCCTCTTTCTCGTATAGCCAGCACGCCGTTTCGTGTCCCTTTCCCGGCAACTCAAAAACCTCAACGGGTCCCTTGCGACATCGGTCCATCGCCTTTGGGCAACGCGGATTAAATGGACAGCCACTTGGGAGATTTGTAATTGGTGGAACCATTCCGCTGATGGTTGACAGAGAGCCTCGCTTGCTATCGAGGTGTGGACGCGAGTGAAAAAGGCCCTTCGTATAAGGGTGTGCCATGTGGTCAAAAATGGCGTTAACCTCTCCCCTTTCAACAATGCGCGTCGCGTACATCACCATCACTTCATCCGCCATCTCAGCCACCACCCCCATATCGTGAGTGATCAGAAGAATCGCCATTCCCTTGCGCTCTTGTAGATCGCGCATCAAATTGAGCACCTGCAGCTGGATGGTGACATCCAGCGCTGTTGTTGGCTCATCTGCAATCAACACATCCGGCTCACACATCAGCGCCATCGCAATCATGATGCGCTGCTTCATTCCCCCCGACAGCTGATGTGGGTACTCGTCGACTCGTTGTTCAGGAGAAGGAATCCGAACATCTGCCAGAGCCTGCAGCACGCGATCTGTTGCATCCTGACCATATAATCCCAGGTGCAACTCCGCCACCTCTCTAAGCTGATCGCCTATTGGGTAAACCGGATTGAGAGCGCTCATTGGATCCTGAAATATCATCGCAATGCGATCGCCACGGATCACTCGCATCTCTCGTTCCGAGACCTGCGTGAGGTTACGCCCCTTGTAGATCACCTCACCCTCAGGCGGTAGCGCCACTGGTTCCGGCAAAATACGAAGGAGAGAGAGTGCGGTCATCGACTTTCCACATCCCGACTCCCCCACGATAGCCGTCGTTTTGCCCCGATGTAAATCGAAGCTTGCCCGGTTGACCACCGTCGCGGTCCCTTTCCCCACCCTCAATTTAGTGGTTAAGTTCCGTACTTGTAGTAGAGGTTCCTCAGTCATAAGGGATAAGGCATACCCTAATGGCCTTTTTTCGGCATCATCTGTTTGATTGCTCGCAAAAGTGCCACCCCGTTATAATAACGGTGCTTCTCGAAACACAGGGATAATCTTAATGTCAATTTCGGCTATTGGCCGCCTCTTTGGCCGCTCACCTTTTACTCCCCTCCAAGCGCATATGGAAAAAGTTTTCCAATGTGTAGAAAGGCTTTCCGAGATTTTTGACGCTCTAAAAGCTGGTGACCACAAGAAGGTCGCAGTTATAGCGAAGGAAATTTCCAAACTCGAGCATGCTGCAGATCTGTTAAAAAATGACATCCGCAATCATCTTCCTAAAAGTCTTTTCATGCCCATTGATCGCGGCAACCTATTGGGAATTTTGGCCGTACAGGACTCTATTGCCGACAAAGCAGAAGATATTGCCATCTTGCTTACCCTGCGCCCACTAGAAATTCTTCCCGACCTACACGATGAGTTTTTGATTTTCCTAAAAAAGAATGTTCAGACCGTCGAGAGCGTCCACAAGGTTGTACTCGAGCTCCATGATCTGCTCGAGTCCTCTTTCGGCGGAGTCGAGGCTGAAAAGGTAAAAGGAATGATCGACGAAGTGGCGAAACAGGAACACCAAGTAGATGTCCTTCAGCGCAGCCTTCTGAAAGCACTTTTTAGCCGTGACGACCTCCCCGCACCAGTCTTTCATTTGTGGCTGCGAATTTTCGGAGAAGTGGCTGAACTCTCCAATGCTTCCGAAAATCTAGCAAACCATATTCGCATGACCCTAGAGACGAAATCATGATGGATCCAGCCTCCATTTTTCTATACATAACACTGGCCGTCGGATTTTACATGGCGTGGAATATTGGCGCTAACGACGTCGCCAATGCCATGGGAACCTCTGTTGGGTCAGGAGCCCTCAATCTACGTAGGGCAGTACTTGTTGCCGCCTGTTTCGAGTTTGCCGGCGCCTTTTTGGCCGGATCTGATGTCTCAGAGACCGTCATGAAAGGCATAATCCGCACAGAGATGTTTTTTAATACGCCCGAGACCTTGGCCCATGGCATGCTCGCCTCCCTGCTCGCTGCTGGCGTTTGGTTACAACTCGCCTCCTATTTCGGGTGGCCCGTATCCACTACTCACAGCATTATCGGGGCCATTTTAGGATTTGGCCTCATTCACGGCGGAACCGAGGCCGTACAGTGGTCAAAGGTCGGGTGGATTGTATTAAGCTGGATGGTCTCTCCCCTTCTTGGCGGAGCCCTCTCGTTTATCATCTTTTCCCTCCTGCGCAAGCACATCTTTTATACGGCACACCCTGTGCTCGCAGTGAAGCGACTTGCTCCCTTCGTCGTATTTATTGTGATCACGATCCTGAGCTCCTTTCTCATCTTTAAAGGACTAAAAAACCTAGCAGTCGTAATTTCGCTAAATCAGGCGATACTCCTAAGCATGCTCGCCGGGGGTATCGCGGCCATGATCAGTGTCCTGCTTGTACGGAGAATCAAGAGTCCGATGGCGCATGAAATGGAAGAGCGCCACGACCCCCACATGCTCATCTGCCTAAAAAAAGCCGGAAAACACCTTGGGCGCGCTAAAGAGGTGTCTC
>JBFIDQ010000053.1:0-12326 GCA_041603795.1 Chlamydiales bacterium | reverse complement strand
CCAGGCAGGGGCTAAACATTTTCAAAAATATGATTCAGAACTATCCGTGGTTGCACTCCTCTAAATTTTTCCAGTTGACCCCGGGAGGGCTGAGAGCGTATAAGCGTCGCCTTTTACCCTAGGAATGTTATGACCACTGTACTCAAAGAAGCATATCGCATTCGTGAGGATCTGAACCTGCACGAGCTCGGCTTTATTCCCAAATATGAGTTGGAACAGGCTGCTCTCAAGGATTGCCAGGAAGATAAGGTGAAGGCTCTTACAAAAGCCGCGGCTAACAGGGCCCTAAACAGGTTCTTGCTAACTATTCCTGAGGATCCGTGGCTGCCCGCTCGACAGAAGCTCATCAGCGAATCTGCTGGGAAAGACCCTCAAGCAAACCCAAGGCTGACCACGCGTATGCGTAAAGCCATTCACATCGTTCGGGATCGTTTTGCTCCGGCAGAGAAGCAGCTTTTTATCAGCCAGTTTACACAAGGTGCTAACGGCGTGGCTGGTCAGTGTGGGTCTCAAAGGTGGGACCAGGCGCGGATGACCACGGATCGCGTCCTCACCGGAGTCTTTAGCAGCACACCTGAGGTGGGCAACCTGCGGGTGCTTGTCCAACAATCTGCAAACCAGTACTTCATGCAGGAGGCGACGCACTACTTTGCAACCAGAGAAGGCTATTGGCCAGAAAATCGACGCAGATTTTTGGATTTAGTGGACGATTTAGAACAATATCCCACATTTCTGGGTCGCTTGAGTGTGCAGGGTTTGGTGGCGCGCGTCAAAGAGGCCTTCAAGAATCAAATGGCGATGCAGCCAGTGAAGTTTCGCAAGATGCTTGAAAAAGACGAACACCTGAAGAAAGGCTTTCTTACCCACCGGAGAGCGGTTTTGGGACAACATCTAGCGCTAAGTGGCAAGGACGTCTGTATTGTACATGCCAAGAGTATTGCCAAATACCTTGAAAGCGCAGGTTTAATCCGATCTGCGGGCGAAGGAATGGGGCACAACAGCGCAGACTTTAGGGAGCTTCTGGAACTCTTTGCTGAGATGGAGGAAGGCCCTGCTCTTATTGCGGAGCTTTTTCGCGCATTTCCAATTCGTGCAATTCTGGAAACACTGGAAAAAGAGCGGAGCCTCAGCGATGATTTGGCAGCGTTGATCTTTGAGGCCATTGACGACGATGGGCTCGCGTCTCTTCTTGGCGAGGCGTTTGCGAAGATCAATAAGAATAGCCCCGAGGAAAGTGAGCTCAAGTATCTGCATCGGCTGGAGGAGGAACAAAAAAAACGTACGGCGGCAAAAAAGCCGGCTCGGTCGGGACGCCCTCGCAAGAAACGGCGGGTTAACGGCTCCTCGTCCTCTAGCAGTGTGACGCCTCTCGCGTGCGCGAGTAAGGTCGAGCCAAAAATGAAGCACGTTCTTCAACTCGCCAAGAAGGGGAATGCTAGTGCTCAGTTAGATCTCGGATCGATTTATGGGAGTGGCCGCCAAGTGCCACAAAATTCTAAGCTGGCAGAAAAATGGTATAGGAAGGCTGCTGGGAAGGATAATATTTCCGCAATTTTTGAGCTTGCATTCCATGTTGGGGAAGGCCCTGTGTTAGAGAAATCTCTAGAGGCAGCGCACAATGGAGGTCACGCGTTTGCCGGAGAAGCCCGCCAAATGCTCCGGGATCGCGAGGGCCTTCGGCTGAAGGCGGAAGAGGGAGATGTCGAGTCTCTTTGGGAGTATGGGAAGTTGTGTGAGTTGGGGGCGCTAGGCGTTACCAAGAGTCTAAAACGAGCGGTTCATTACTACTACCTCCTCGCCGATCGGGGAGATCAGCGCGGTCGCAAGAAGATCGACGAGCTAGCCCTTTCCAGCCAGGTGCGCGATGAAGCGCTCGCTTTCTACCGTAAACTCGCCGATGAAGGCGATCACGATGCGCTCAAGCGGTGGAAACTCATGACAAACGCGACGAGCCACACGGGAAAGAGAAAAAGTCTAGCACTGTAGATTCGGAACGTTCAGAGCACGTGCGCGGTTTCGCGCACGAAAACGACCTGTCTTGCATCGTTGGGTCAACCTCATTCAGTAAGGCAGAAGCTGGGAATTCCGAGCTTCTGCCGGCCATGCAGCTCCCTCACTTGGAGATGGGAGACAAATATCCTACCGGGCAGGGAAGGAGCCCAGCTATGCGATTCTTGATCGTCTCTGAGGCTCCGTTTCAGCAGGAATTTACCCTCTCTAGGCGTGCTTGTTCTCACGTCCCGTGGTTGAGAGGGCGGGGTGTCTAAGGGCATCCTTTGCAGTAATTCGCTTCGCAGGATCAAAGACAATCATTGCCTCGATAAGCTTGATGTAGGCTTCGATTTCCGAATTTGTTTCAGAAACCCCTGCTTTCTTGAGGTTTTCTGGTTTGCTGATCAGCGCTTTTCGGAGGGCATGAGCTATTCCGTATCCGGCATATTTTTCTCCAACGTAGCGCTGCATATCTGTGGCGAGCCATTGCTTTTCAGGCATTGAATGCAATGGGGATTTGGCTAGGAGTTCAAGCGGCACTGTGCCCAATCTGAGGCACCAGTCTCGCATAAGATGCCTTTCGTCTAGGATGAACGTTTCTGCAGTGGTGATGGCGAAAAGAGTCACTCCCAAAGACCACATATCTGCTTGGAAATCGTATTTTAAACCCAGTATTACTTCTGGAGCGGCATAATGTAGTGATCCCTGGCGGATTTTACTCCCATCAATTGGGTGGCTAGCCGTCGCCTCCTTGGCGAGACCAAAGTCTAGAGTCAATGTTCTTCCCAAATTTCCAGGCTTAATATCAAAATGTCCTATGCCATTCTCATGCATTCCCGAAAGCGTTTGAAGTACTGATCTGGTGAAGCTCCTTAGTTCACTGAGGTTTAATTTTCCAGCTTGGTCAAACATATCTTGGCCAGCGTTTTCCATAACCACATAGGCGCTTTCGGAGGTGACCATGCCAACATCAAAAATTTCAGGCACGCCGGGGACGTTAACCTGGAAAAGGTAGTCCTGAAGTCGAATTTCTTTCAAGAAGCTCTTATACGCTTTGCGGCGCTGCCCCGGAGGGAGTTTTCTTGGACTTGTCTGCTTAACTACTTTAGACGGACTCTGAGTATGAGATACACGGCCAAATTTTCCCGACGCAAAGGGGTCTCCCTTTACGAGAGATGCAACTTGCGCCGTATACCGTGTGCGTTCCGCGGCGACTCTGGCTATTCTCTCTGCTCCTGTTTGCACTCGGTCTAGCTCATCCTGCATCTCTGCAGCAGTTGACACTAGCTCTTGAATGTTAGGTTTTTGCCTTTTTTTAGGGCGAGTAGAGGGGGCTGCTGTGACCTCTCTTCCTCTTAAGGATCCTCGTTCTACTGCAGGACGGGGGGGCTGTGATGTGCCAAAGCTAATAAGACTCAACTGTGTTGGTAAAGAATATGAACGGCAAATTGCTTGCCTTTCTGGGGTGTAAGAGGACATTATATTTTCCTTGTTATTTAGTTTTTATAAAGACATTATATCATAAACGTTATTACATTGAAAGATTTTTTGTTGTGGATTTGCAATTATTTACCTAGTGGTGTCGGTTTAATCCCAAACAGTTTGGGCTCATATTCCCGCTCGCCGAAGGCTCTTGCTTGGGTCAACAGGTGCAGTGTTCTTGTGCCATGATCGTATCATGTGATACGATCATGGCATGCCATATAAGCCGCTGTTTGAGATCACCCTGGAAATTTTTGGGTTAGCGCAGCAAATCTCCAAGAAGTTGGGAAAGTTAGTCGGAGCTCACGGAGCTCCGGTTCCCGTGAAGTTGCGTCGTGAAAATCGCATCAAAACGATTCAAGCTTCCTTGGAGATCGAGGGAAATACCCTTGGAGTGGATCAGATCTCTGCTTTGTTGGAAGGTAGGCGAGTGATGGGGCCCAAAAGTGATCTGTTGGAGGTTCAAAATGCAATTGCGCTCTATTCCCGGATTCATAAAATCGATCCGCTCTCCCTGAAGCAGTTTTTGGCAGCGCATCATCAGCTGATGTCGGAATTGGCCGCTGATCACGGATGCTTTAGGAGTGGTGGGGTGGGAATTTGCAAGGGGGATGTGGTGTTACATATGGCGCCTCCTGCAGGACGGGTTTTGCCACTAATGAAGGATTTGTTTGAGTTTTTAAGAGAGGACCTTGAAACTCCCTGGATTTTGAAGGCTGCAGTCTTTCACTATGAGCTCGAGTTCATCCACCCCTTCTCGGATGGAAATGGTCGGATGGGACGTTTGTGGCAGCAGCTACTGCTCATGAAAGAAGATCCTCTGTTCCAATTTATCCCTGTGGAAACCGTGATTCGAGATAATCAAGCGGCCTACTACGAGGTGTTGCGCCGCTGTGATCAGGCGGGATCTTCCACTCTGTTTATCGCATTTTGCCTCGAACAGATTCTAAAAGCCGTAACTATCTTTGAGGGGAGTACCCTGACCACCAAAGCGGACCCACAAGGCCGTCTTTTGTATGCCGAGCCTCAGTTTTCCGGGGACTGGTTTGCAAGAAAGGAGTATTTGCTGATTCACAAAAGTATTGCGTCGGCAACCGCAAGTAGGGATCTCGCGTTTGGCGTGAAGAAAAAGGTTCTGGAGAAAAAGGGTGATGGTAACCAGGCGCGCTATCGTTTCCTAACTAAAAAAGAATCATAGGCAGTCTTTCCTTCGGCGCACTTCTGCGAAGACCTCAGTGGGAGTGTTCAATCCGATGACGCTCTGTAGTAGTGGATCATCAGCTCGTAGGAAGGGGTTCGTTAGCTTCTCCTCGCCGAGAGTCGAGGGGATGGTTGGCGGAGCGCTTTGCGTGATTCTCTCGAGGCGATCTTTCACGGCGGTGTTGTCCGGTTCTAGGGAGTGCGCAAAGCGCAAATTGGCTAGGGTGTATTCGTGGCCGCAATAAAGCTTTGTGGTATCCGGTAGGGCGCGTAACTTTTGGAGAGATGTCCACATCTGTTCGGCTGTTCCTTCAAAGAGTCGACCACACCCTCCGGCAAAAAGGGCATCACCAGAGAAAAGCCAACCTTCTTTGGGGAAGTAGTAGGCGAGATGGATGGAGGTGTGGCCCGGAGTGGAGATGATTTGACAGCTGAGCGGACCGCGACTAAAGGTTTCTCCCTCCGATAGGACCGTATCGATGTGCTGAATACGACTGTCTTTAGGTCCGACTACTTCACAACCCGTTGCCTCTTTTAGCTCAGCAACTCCGCCCACGTGATCGCCGTGGTGGTGAGTAAGCAGGATTACGTCAATTGCCTCGGCTACCTGTCTTACTGGACCCGCCTCAGCTGGATCGACGACCGCGCAAAAGTTCTCCCATTGGAGTAGATAGATGTAGTTGTCGCTTAGCGCGGGGATGAGAGTGACGTGGCTCATGCGACGAGTACGCGGCTTACGAGCTGCTCTGTTAGCGGAATCTTCTTGCGAAGGGATCGCATCGCTGCGCGGCGCCGTAGGCGCGTGGGGCGGTCAGGTGCCTGCGTGGAGAGCTGTTCTTGAATGCTGTGTGCCCGTGTAAAGTTGCCAGCTCGAGCTTCGCAAGCGGAGAGGAGTTCCCATCCAATGCTGTCAGGCATGAGCTGTAGCGCCTGGTGTGCTGCTTGTAGTCCAGTTTCAGCACTCAGCTGTTCACTGAGCCCCACCCCAAACAGCCACGCGAGTGCGCGATGTCCAGCAGGGTGCTCCGGATATTCTTCCGCGAGCTGTAAGTAGGTCTCTTCCGCCTGACTCCACTTTTGTTGCTTCTCATAGGCAACGCCTAGGAAAGCGAGTGCTTGTGGAGTAGCTCCAGTCTTGATGGATTGCTGGAGGTAGGTCTCCGCATACTCAAACTGTCCCGTATGAACGCAGCAGATCCCTGCTTGACGCAGGATTAGAGCGTGTCCTTGGTCCCAAGCTTGACCACTTTGGTAGATCAGCAGGGCGCGTCGGTACAGTTTTCTTGTTTCGAAGCAGCCGCCTAGGCCTAGCGTTGCTGTGACGTCGCCTGAATCACTTCCGAGAACTTCGCGAAAAATACGCTCCGCCTCCGTTAGCTTCCCTATGGCATGGAGTGCGTGTCCCATGCGGGTGCGGGTACGCTGATTGATCCAGCCGTGGTGCTGAGCCTGCTCATAGAAATCGACTGCCAGCGGATAATTTTTCCACTGAAACTGGCAGTCGCCTGCCAAAGCGAGGAGCCTCCCGTGGCGCGATTCAAGCACGCGATCCTTAAGGATCTCCCATGCCGCCGCTACGTGGTCCGTTAGGAAATAGGCCGTGGCCAGGTCAAGCCATTCATCCTCACTACGGAGAATAGGCTCCGCCTTCTGGAGTGCAACCAAAGCATCCTGCGGTTGGCGCAGCTCCAGATAGAGGCGTCCCCTCTCCTTCAACAGATGTAGATCATTCGGATATTCTTGCAGCGCCGCTTTGAGGTGCAACAAGGCGGTCTGATGCTGCTGGCTGTTATTTAGGATCTGTAGATAAAGGAGATGGGTGTTTAGGTTCTTATGGGTGTGTCGCAATAAGGGCTGTAGCTCACTGAGGGCCTGTTCCCAGTGGCCTAGTGCGATAAGTTGTTGGGTTTTTTTATGGAGAGCTAGCGTGCGTTGCTTGCTGGGTCGTCGTCCCATCATCCTCTCAAAAAGAGGAAGTAGGCCTAACGAAAGCATGACAAATCCCATCGTGAAATAAAGCAACGGTTTTACTCGACCTGGTTGTTCTCCGCTTAGACCCTTTCTATTAACAAAAATCACATTTAGCAGTCTACAAAAAAATGGTTAGGATCCCATGGACTGACCCATAAGGCACCGGATTTCGCGAAATCCCCTGGAGAGCTCTAGGAGATCGGGGTCGAATTGGATCGAATTGGGTTCGAAGAGAAGGATCAGAGCGGAAGCGCCAAACGAAAAATAACCTTTCTCCTCGCCGCTTTTTGCGGGTTGGTTCGGGTGGTATGTTTGTGCAATGCTCCCCACACAGGTGGCGCCAATTTCAAGGTAGGTGACGGTCCCGTGAAGGTCGGTTTGTAACAGAGTTTTCTTTCGTTTGTTTTCCGAAAAGATACTTATTCTTTTTCGTGTAGCAATGGGGTTAACGGAGTAGAGCCAGCCGTTGATGAGTTGTGCGTCTCCAGGCGTATTGTCACATGGAAAATGAAACCGGTGGTAGTCAGTCGGACAAAGCCGCGCCATCACCATGCTTCCACCTTCATACCGCCCTGCTAGCTCTGGGTCGCCAAGTAGCGTAGGCAAATCCAGCATCTGTCCCTTGACTAAGATCCCCTCGGCTTCATTGAGGCGTGGAATGAAGCGATAGCGTCCGTCAGCTGGAATGACGAAGGGGGCATTGGCAATGGGCCGCGCTTCGCTTTTTAGTTTTCTGATGAAGAAGTCATTGAAACTCGAATAGCTTTCGGTCGGTTCCAGAAAATCAGCAGTGTCCACTTTGAAGGACTCAATAAACGGAAGGACCTTCTTCTTGCTTATGCGACTTTTTTGCCACGCGCCGTAGTACCAGGAGAAGAGGGAGGTTCTGAGAAGGATGTGTAGAATGGGGCGTCCAACCAGACGAGCCAACAAGGTTTCCCCGTAGACGAAATCGAGTGCCTTACCGCCATATACCGGTTCCGTGCATAGGGAGCGGTCTGTTCGTTCGATGTATTGAATATCAGGCATTACTGCAGGGCGGGGTTTGATTTGCTGCCGAGTCGCCCGAAGAGAGAGAGCTCACTGAGTAGTTCCTCGTTCAGAAGGTGACTCAGGTGTTGCGAGTCGATGACTGCCATGATCTCCTCCGCTCCCTGGATCAGTTGAGGAATGAGCGCTTCATCGTCGGGGCTGTTGAGGTAGCGCTGTTCCACTGTACGGTACTTTTGTAGGAGCTGAAGCAGCTCTTTCTGAGCTTGAAGATTTGATTCCGTCAAAGCAATGAGGTGTTCAACAGCGGGGATGCCCTTGGGAGACGGATTTGACAGCTCCACCACCTGAGGAAGATCAAGCGTGGAAGGAGTGAAAGGTGCAGGTTTTTCTCCCAATAGAGGCAGGGCCATTCCTAAGAGAAAGGGTAAAAGTCGTCTAGTAAGGCTATCCTGTTGTCCCATCATGCTTTCCTAATAATTAAAAATTTGCTACACAGGCCATTTGGATGACCAAGGTGTCAAGGTTAGATGAGTAGTAAAATTGTTGTCAAAGGATACAGGGTGGGAAAGAAGGTCGATCAGACCGGATTTCGCACGTTATATACGGGAATGAAGATCCAAACTGGTGAGCCAGTTTTGATCCATGTAATCTCTGTGCGAGCGGGTCCCTCCCTGCGTGCGTTGATTCGCCGTGCCGAACAATCGCAGAAGCTCACGCTTTCGTCAATTATTTCCGCTATCGATTACGGGGTACTTCCCGATCAGCAGTTTTATTATACCTCTCCCCGCTATGAGACGGTGTCCGTTTTGCAGGTGCTTGACGCCATCCAAGAGGAGCGCGAACGCCAGTTCACGGCAGTTCGCTACTTCATCGATCTGCTACACACGATGCAGTACATTCATGACGCCGGAGCGACTCACCGCGACCTCAGCTGCGCTCATGTGCGACTAGACGCTGGAGAAAAGGTGTATCTAGACGGCTACATCAACGCGCGTCCAAAGGTGGAATTACGCAACGTTATTCATATCGTCCATTTGCCATATATGGCCCCAGAGCAGCTCAAGGGGCACTCTGCCGATATGAAAACGGATATTTATTCGCTGGGAGTAATCTTCTTCGAGTGGCTGACAGGTCAGCTTCCTTATGAAAGCAACTATGCAAAAGTGGAAGATGCCAAGCAGGGGGGAGCGCCAGCACCGTCTGATGTGAAGATGGGTTTGCCTAGCGAATTGGAATCCATTGCCCTGAAAGCTCTGCTGCCGCGTTCCGAGCGCTACCAGCATGTTTCAGCTATGGCAGCAGATCTTGAAGAATTCTATCAGCGCCGTTCGATGCGAATGAAGCTGCGTGATCTATCATCAGCAGTGAAGCGCCTCCTTAGCTTGCGCGGTTAATCAATTTTTCTTTGTCTATCTTGAATAAGATGGCAAAATCCAGCATGATAGAGTCCTTAAAATTCCGAAAACAAAGGACTTCTTTGTGAGCAGCGTATCGCCTGCTGAGGCAACAGATTTCATCCGTGCAATCATCAATGAGGATATTGCTGCCAATAAGCATGGCGGCAAAGTGGTCACTCGCTTTCCTCCGGAGCCCAACGGCTACCTTCATATTGGTCACGCCAAATCGATCTGCCTCAATTTCGGAATTGCTACCGAGTACAGGGGGGTATGTCACCTTCGTTTTGACGACACGGACCCGATTAAGGAGGATGTGAAATTCGAGGAGAGCATCAAAGATACAGTGCGCTGGCTTGGGTTCTCGTGGGGCGATCACCTGTATCATGCGTCCGATTATTTTGATCAGCTCTACGAGCTTGCCGTGGCCCTCATCAAAAGCGGCAAAGCGTATGTGTGTAGCCAGACACTAGAGGAGACGCGCGCGTACCGCGGCACGGTTACCGAGGCGGGGCGAAATAGTCCGTTTCGAGAGCGGACGATTGAAGAGAATTTGGACCTATTTGCCCGTATGAAGGGTGGGGAGTTTAAAGACGGCGAGCATACGCTGAGAGCCAAGATTGACATGGCTTCTCCCAACATGAAGATGCGCGATCCGCTCCTCTATCGTATCCGTCACGCGACCCATCATCGCACGGGTGACAGCTGGTGCATCTATCCCCTCTATGACTTCGCACACTGCCTCTCAGATGCGATTGAGGGGATCACACACTCGCTCTGCACGCTCGAGTTTGAGAACAACCGCGAGCTCTACAACTGGATCATCAATGCGCTTGATATGCCATCAAAGCCGCAGCAATACGAGTTCGCACGCCTCAACATTAACTACACGGTCCTCAGCAAAAGGAAAATTCTAGAGCTTGTCGATGGCGGTTACGTGACAGGATGGGATGATCCACGACTTCTTACTCTCGTCGGACTTCGTCGCCGTGGCTATACGCCAGAATCCATTCGATACTTTTGTGCAAGCGTGGGGATGGCAAAGGCAAATAGCGTTGTGGATATGGCTCAGTTGGAACACAGCATCCGCAATGATCTCAACAGCAAGGCGCCTCGCGTCCTGGCGGTACTGCACCCACTAAAGCTAACCATTACAAATTATCCAAAAGACAAGCGTGAGCGGCTCACAGCGCCCTTCTACCCGGAAGATGTTCCAAAGGAAGGCGATCGCGAGCTCCCCTTTTCTCGCGAACTTTATATCGAGCGTGATGACTTCATGGAGAACCCGTCCAAGGGATACTACAGGCTCTCTCCGGGTGCAGAGGTGCGCCTTCGCTATGCTTACCTCATAAAGTGCGAGGAGGTTATTCGGGACGCCAATGGGGAGGTTTCCGAATTGCTTTGTACATATGATGAGACGACCCCGGTTGGGGAAAACCCCAGCGACGGCCGTCGAGTCAAAGGAACCATTCATTGGCTGTCACGTGATGAGGCGCTTCCCGTGGAGGTGCGCGCCTATGATCGTTTGTTTACCGTGGAGGACCCGGGAGCTAGATCAGATTACCTCGAGACGGTGAACACCAATTCACTCATCTTCTATCCAGATGCTCTCATTGAGCCCAGTGTGAAAGGGAGTCCGAAAGAAACCCATTTTCAATTTGAGCGCCACGGATTCTTTGTAACGGATTTAGTGGATTCGACCGGAGATAAGTTAGTCTTTAACCGTACCGTGACTCTCAAGGATTCGTGGGCAAAGCAATCTGCACCGGCCACTCAGCCGAAACCCAAGCCTAAAAAACCGTTACCTGTACAGAAAACCGAGAAAGAACTTTCTGATGGGGAGGAGGCGATTGCTCTTCGTTATGAGGGAGAGCTGGGCCTTGGACGTGATTACGCAGTAATTCTAGCCCAGGATACGGCGCTAGCCCACTATTTCAATGAAGCCGTTACTGTCTATCGACAGCCTAAAGAGGTAGCGAATTGGGTCATCAACGAAGTGCAGCGTCAGCTCAAAAATGGGAAGGCGTTGGTTACACCTCAGCATCTAGCGGAGCTCGTAAAGGCTGTTGATGAGGAGGTCATCTCCTCAAAAATGGCGAAGGAGCTATTTGGCGAGATGAGCAAGTCGGGGGATAGTCCACTTGCCATCATTGAAGCAAAAGGTTTGCAGCAAATTAGTGATCCAAAGCAACTACTGCCTTTGATTGATCGTGTTCTTCAGGACAATCAAGAGGTGGTCGACCAGATCCGCGCGGGACGAACGAATCGCATGGGCTTCCTCACTGGACAGGTTATGAAGGCTACTGGCGGGAAAGCAAATCCAAAATTACTGCAGTCTCTTTTGGCGGAGCGCCTCGGATTGTGAGTCTCGCTATGTGCGGTAGCGAGAAAGGTGTCTTTCCCAAAGTCGAGGGTAGCGCTTTTGAATATACCCGTCGACTTTCCTAAGATAGTCGGTGGAGAAGTTTTTGGAGTGATACAAGAGATCCTTACCCTTGGTTCTTGAGCCACCATGGGCCTCGTGTTGCTTGTGATAGGAGGCGAGAGTGCGGTTTGAATATTTGTCGAAGTCCTGCATGGCTGCTTCAAACCGCTTCATGTCGAGATCAAAAAACACAGCCATTTTCTTAAATGCCTCGTAGGGGTCGACCATGATGTCCTCATAATAGACCAACAGACGGTTGGACGGGGTCCAATTTTCATAACAGGTAAGATTTTTTAGATAGTGGGAGTGAAGGGCCTTTTGATACCCATCGTTGATAAACTCTTCTTCGCTTTGATTCTTGATTTTGTCTTGGACGTAGTGGGCTTGGAGATTTCGAGGAATGCACTCCTTATAATTGCGCACGATGAGGAGTAGTTTGGATTTAGTGGAGTCGACTTTCCGAAGTTTTGCCGCTTGGTGGCAGCGGATCAGGGTCACCTTTTCTGGGTCTAAGTCGACATCTATACGATTAAGGCTATGAGGACTCGCCTCATGGTCGTCTATGCAGCGAGTTCCCTTGCCCATAGCTCGTAGGATATTTAGGGTGAGATTGGTTCCTGAGCGTGGGTAGGTTACCAGAAAGTCATACTGTGAAAGCTGTTCTCGATCGTTTAGCTCTATGGGCTCACTTGTTAGCGGACCGATGTGACAGTTTAGTAATATCAATAGTAAAATATATGATTGTCGAATCAAGGAACATTCCCGCTGTAGATACGTGTTGGAAAGAATATCGGCGAAAAAGCAGTTTGTGACAAGCTTGTGCGCTTCAGGGTGTTCTGATGGAAAACATTTGATGCCTGTCCAGCGTT
>JBFIDQ010000052.1:0-12332 GCA_041603795.1 Chlamydiales bacterium | reverse complement strand
TAATAACGACCACAGTGTCGGGCCTGACGGATTTACGAATGCGAATTCTAGCTTGCTTTCCCTTGTCCGTCAGAAAAATATATGGAGTGGCTACATGAACTGCTCGCCCTTGCATTTCAATGAGTTGCGCTCAAAGTCGGTTATAACTCACAAAGCACCGTAATGGATATCGGTTCCGCAGGAGTCCATAGCCTAGATGTCGTTATGCGAGAAAATGGTACGCAGATCGACCAGATTATGATCAGCGATGACATGGACTTCGATCCAAACGACCTAGGTGGAGACTTTACGGGGGCGGAGAAAGGCTCTGGTCTTACAGTGGGTGAAAAAAATGCTTTGCAGGATGCTTTGGATAATCCGCTGACCGAAGTAGAGGTCGCTGCCGAGAGCACAGGATACGGAGAACGCTTGGCTGATATGGCGGGGCAGCTCACGCGAATCCAGGAAACGATTGACGAGGGAACTGATGAGGCCGGACAGGAAGCCTATACTCGACTCAACAACCTACTGGGTCAGATTGATGAAACCAAGGCAAGCGATGAGGACTACGACGCCATTCAGGAACTGAAGGCGGAGGTTACTAGTCTGCAAGCAGCGTTTGAGCCGCATTATCAAAGTGACGGACTAAGCCGCGATGAGAAAATTGCCGCCAGGGCTGAAGTTGCTCGTGGACTTGATCAGGTGTCATCCATGCTGGACCAGCGGGCAAGGCTGTCGGATCGCGCCATAAAGGTTGCTAGGCGTCGCCCAATTAAAACAGCGGCCAAACCTGAGGAGGTGGCTAAGCAGGTGGGGAAGGCTGAGGGGGCGTTTGATAGGCAAAAGCTTCTTAAGGCCAATCTAACTCTTAACCTCCTAAATGCGCAGCCAAAGGTGTTTGGCGGAGCGGAAGGGTTCCAATTGTCGACGTCGCCTCAGGGAATGGGAGATCAACTTGTGAAGTCACAAGTGAACTTCCTTAACCTGGGTAAGGGAGTGAAAAACATCCTAGGAGCTTAAGTGGGAAATTGCCCACGACAGGATTCGAACCTGTGACCTTTGGCTTCGGAGGCCAACGCTCTATCCAGCTGAGCTACGTGAGCAGAGATGGGAGATTATATCCCATCTCTCTCTTATTACCAAGGGGTGATTTTATGCGATGAAATCATTCATAATTTCAGCAAGATGAAGAGCTGTGCGCCCCGTACCGTGCTGGATCTGTGAGCGGCAGCTGAATCCGTTGGCGCAGAGCTTGGCGTCCCCTGCGGCTTCCCGCACAGCCGGAAAAAGGCGGTCCTCTCCGATTTTTAATGAAAAATCATAGTGCTCTTTTTCATATCCGAAGGAGCCTGCCATGCCGCAGCAACCGGAATCGATGAGCTCGACTTCTAACTCCGGAACTCTCCCCAAGGCGTTGAGGGTGGAGTCCATGCCAACAAGCGCTTTCTGGTGACAGTGACCATGTACGTAAACTTTTCCTTCATGTGGAGAAAACTTTAGATCAGTTTCCTCTGCAAGGAACTCGTCGAGGGTGCGGCAGGCGTCGACAATGAGTCGAATTTTTGCCTTGCTCGCGAGGTCGCGGAGCTCGTCGCGTATGGTTAGAATGCAACTTGGTTCGAGTCCGATGATCGTCAACCCCTCTCTCGCCAGGGGATAGAGGGTAGCCACGAGTTTTTCCGCTTGCTTCTGCGCGTGGTGGAGAAGCCCCTTACTGATCAGGGTTCGCCCACAGCAGGTGTAACGAGGGACAATGACTTCATACCCAAGATGCGTGAGGAGATTCAGCGCGGCTTTCCCAACATGAGGCGCGTTATATTCAGTAAAGGTGTCGTTGAAGAGGACCACTTGCCGTCCGGACTCGAGAGGCTGGTAATTTTGCAGTACCCAACGTGAGAATCGTTTGCGAGCGAACTGTGGGAGGGCACGTTCGCGTGTGATACCGAGGCGGTCGAGTCCCCATTTTGCTAGACCAGTACTTCCTATAAAGTTGGCCGCGCCAGCTACTGGTGAGGCGAAGCGATTGAGTAGGGGGAGGTGTCCAAAGAGTCGACTTCTAAAAGGAATTCCTAGTTTCTGGTGACGCAGGTGAAGAATCTCCGGCTTGATTTTTGCCATATCCACCTGGGAGGGGCACTCCGTCTTGCACCCCTTGCATTCGATGCAAAGATCGAGAACGTCCATGACTCCGTCACCAGTAAGCTCCTCGAGGGGCATCCGACCATTCAATGCCGCACGCAGCACTTGGGCGCGAGCGCGGGTGGTCTCTCGCTCATTCTTCGAGGCGTGGAAGGAGGGACACATGAGCCCTTCCTTTTTGCGACAAGCGGCGTTGCCATTGCACATCTCCACCGCAAAACCGAAGCCGCCCTCTCTTTTGAAACTCATCACGGGTTCAATCACGTGAGGCGTGATCCCAGGATGCATACGGAGGTTTTCGCGAAAACCTTGGGTGGGAACGACTTTCCCCGGATTCATCATGCCGTCGGGATCAAATGCGGCCTTTAGCTCGCGGAAGGTTTTCATGATAGTTGGCCCAAAAAGCTTCTCTCCAAGCCATGAGCGGAGATAACCGTCGCCATGCTCCCCACTTAGGGTGCCGCCGTGCTGCAGAACGACGTCCGTCATCTCAACCATCAGCTGCTCCATCCATTGGAGCTCTTCTTCCTTACGCATATCGACAAAGGGTCGAAAGTGCATGCAGCCGGGACCGGCGTGTCCATACATACCAAGCTTCTTTTCTGCGCCTTCGACCTTTTCATAGAGGGTACGAATGAATGAGGAAAGCTGCTCGGGCGGCATGGCGAAATCTTCTACAAAAGCTACCGCCTTTGAGTGGGAGCGACGGCCCATGATGAGTCCGAGTCCGGATTTCCGAAGGGCCCAGACATTGGCTTGGACAGATGGGTCGTTACAAGGGATCTGAGCGTACCCAAGGTTCGTGTGAATGACAGCTTCCATCTTAGCTGCCACTTCTTCATCGGTTTCCCCCACGACCTCTACTGCGAGGATCCCTCCCGGCTCACCCTCTAGCCAGTCGAGTTTCCCCCGCATCGTAGGAGAAAGGCGACCCATACGGATCACTTGCTCGTCGATGAGCTCGATTGCCATAGGGTTAAGATCGAGCAGAGTGGAAATCGTGTCGAGTCCGTCCAAAATATTTTCGAAGAGCAATACGACCATACCGGTGGCCTTCGGACGCTTAGCTATGGCCAATTTGACCTTACTCATGACCCCAAGGGAGCCTTCCGATCCGCAAATAAGCTTCGCTATGTTGAGGGGCTCATCGGACACGAGGTGGTCCAGGTTGTACCCGGAGGCACGGCGATGGCACTTCGGGTAGCGCGCTCGAATTTCCTCGCCATACTCTTCCTGGATGGCGAGGACTCGACGGTAGATGCGCCCCTCTGCGTCATCTTGCGCGCATTTGGCTTGCGCTTCTTCTTTACTGATCGTCTCGAACCAAAGAATCTCGCCGTCACTCAAGATGAGCTCCACAGCGAGTACGGCATCGACAGTTTTTCCGTAGTGTAACGAGCGCGCTCCCGCAGCGTTGTTGCCAACCATTCCGCCTACCGTGGCACGGTTTCCCGTCGAGGTATCAGGTCCAAGGCGGTAACCCTGTTCGAACAGGGCGTCGTTCAACTGATCCTGGACCACACCCGGCTCGCAGAGGGCCCACTCCTCTTCGTAGTTGATCTCTCGAATGCGATTCATGTAGCGCGCGGTATCAATAATGATGCCCGGACCAATTGCACCGCCGGCAATGCCAGTCCCAGCGCCTCGCGGAGTGACAGATAGCCCGCGCTTATGGGCGATAAGCACCGTGTTGATGACGTCTTGCCGTCGCTTAGGCTGCACCACCCCCAAGGGCTGGATCTCATAGATCGAAGCATCGACGCTGTAAATATTCTGGCTCATTAGGTCAAAGAGGAGGTTGCCCTCCACATGATACTCCAACTCCTTGCGGAGAGCCTCTCGATCGGTCATCGTCATTCAAGAATCATTCGTGATGCGCGATAAAAATTCAACGACAATTGACCTATTAAGGGTAATGAGATTCTCTAGTCTAGAGCTGGCTTACCACATATTGCATCGTTTTGAGGTGGTTCGTGATTTCAAGATAGAGCTGATCAAATTCATCTTGATTGTAAACGTGACTAAAGCGATTTCGATGGTGAATCGTTGCGAGTAATTCCTCGTAGATAGCGTCAGAAATCTGTGCCGTCTGGTAATAGCTTTTGATGACAGCCTTGGGCGAGTTGACGTCCGTTATTTCTTGCTGCACGAGCCAGAGTTTTATCGTTTTCCACAGGAGCTCCGCGCAGTACTCGAATTTCTGAACGTGACCGCATTTTACTAAGTCGCTCAATTGTGTATCGAAAGTAGCTGGGTTTACCTCTAGCGAGGCCGCAAGCCCTTCAACTGCACGCTTCAATGTCTCTACTTTATTTTGATAGTGCTCGGTTGGTTCCATACCACAATATCCTTGAGTGCAATCTGTTTAAATTTAGAATCCGTTCGAAGGAAATCAACAAAATCCACCTGTAGAGGACAATCAGAGCGATCAATCGCCTCGTTCAGTTCAATCATCAGCTGTTCCGGTACAACGGCTTCGCCGAGCAATCCTATATCGATATCACCATGGTTGTTGCGTAAATCGCGAGCACGGCTTCCGAACAAAAATACGGCATAGAGGTTCCGATCAACCACCCGTAAAGTGATTTCCTTAGCAAGGTTTACCCAGCGTGCAGGATCTCGATCTGGTCTATTCATTTCGACACCAAAAACGTTCGTCTTCGTCAGAATTGTAAGGCGTTTGGTAATTATTGTCTTTGAGACTCAGCATTTGCCCTGCCTGAAGCGGATTGAGGTTGTAGAAAAGTATTCCGCGACCCCATAATAGCCGTCTTATTCAATTCTACGAACAGAAAAATAGGTGCAAAAATGTCGATGGAATCTACTGGACTAGGTCATAATTCAGCTTGGTCAACTCAGCTTCAAAGGGATCTAGAGCGAGGGGTGGCCACTGGTCAAAACAGTAGCTGCTGTACTGTTGACCTGACCGTCAAGGTGATAAAGGTTGTTTCTTTGGTTGTGGCCGCGGGCTGCTTTGTGGCTTATGGAGTGATGGATAATCAGTGCGATGATCCGGACCAAACCTGCTACTCAGTCGCTAGGGATGCCACTCTAGCTTCCGGCATCGCAGCATTAGTCCTTGGGTGCTGTTTGATACCGTGCGCACTTAGTGACGATTCAGAGGATGCATAAGTGATGTCTCGGACCGCGGACAATGAAAAGACGCTGGATCTTAGTGCAAAGCACTATCGCGCCCACTCAATCCTGCAGTTTTCTCTTGCAGAAGATCTCTTTGAGTTGCACAAATTTCGCTCGGACGAAAACATCCTCGACATTGGATGTGGGGATGGAAGGCTGACCACAAAGCTTGCTCAGAAGGTCCCTCATGGACGTGTCGATGGAAAGGATCCCTCGCTCTCTATGATTTCTCTGGCAAAGGAAACGTTTCCCAACGCTGAATATCCCAATCTATCTTTTTCTACGGGGGCCGCTGAGAGCTTCCAATCCGATCGACTTTACGATCTGATAACGGCCTTCTCCTGCCTGCACTGGGTAAGGGGTCAGGGGGACGCTTTTGCTCATATGACCAAGTTTCTAAAAAAGAACGGAAAACTACTCGCCCTGACATTCATTCCCCAAGGAATCGCCTTACTTTCGTTTATTGGAGAACGTTGTTTACAGTGAAAAATGGTGCAAGTACGCGTCGGAATCCGCCTGTCCTTACTGGGTAACCTCAGATGGATACCAGATTCTCGCTAAAGAAAATCGCCTCAATGTGCTTCGTATGGAGACCATTCGTGAACGAGCAGACTACCGAGATGCTCAGCATCTTAAGGATTATGTGAGGGGTTGGCTACCTTGTCTCCTTCCCATAACGGAGGAATTACAGGATGATTTCCTTAGCGACCTCACAGAAGTTGCTGCCGACCTGTATGGATCCAAAGATGGTTCTTTGATCTCAATTCCCTATGATAAGGTGGTGATGTACCTTGAAAATCTCTAGACACAACCAGCATCTGTTTGATGAGCTACGGAAATTGCATCTGCCCCAAGGTCAGTATGCCATTACGAGTAGTGGTCCACTTGGCATTCGCAATCTACGAGAGATAGGTGACATCGACCTAATTGTGACGCAAGAGCTTTGGGAGGCGCTTTCCAGGCAATACGGCGTAGTCGATGATCGCGGAGTAAGGAAGGTTCTCCTTTCTGGTGGAATGATCGAAGCGTTTTGTGAGGACTCGTTCTATAGCGAAAGCAAGGCTCCAAACGATCCATCCGTTGTGGAACGTATCCAGAGGGCAGAAATTATCGATGGACTCCCGTTCGAAGCGCTTGAAGATGTCCTCTTCTACAAACGAAAGATGGGACGCGATAAGGATCTTGCTGATATTGCTCTTATTAAGGCCTATGGTCGCGAGGATATAGTAGACGCTTAGTCGCAGTCCGCAACGCCAAAGTGAGTGAGTACCGTGGTATAGAACTCTTCCAGTTCTCCAAGATGTTTTTCAACAATCGCGGCTAGAATGTGCGGGTCGATGGCGCTGTAGTCGTGAACGGCAATGTTTCGAAAACCTACCATCTTTTGCATGGCCTGATACAGCGGTTGTGGAATGACCTTGGCACGCCAAAGGAGAGAGAAGAGGTCCTTTTGGGACTGTGGCACACCAAGTTTTTCCGCTGCGGTAACATGGGCTGCTATATCGATGACCGATTGTACGGCTCGCTGTAAGTTGAGCACCACTACGTCCTGTATTGTGAGGTCATCTAGCAAATTAGATGCGTCCCTCGTAGAAATATCCTGAATGCGAGCGAGGCAATTCTGAATATTGTTTGTTTTTGCAATAAGTACGTCCTTATCGACCATAATACCTTCGCTTCAGAATATTTTTTTCCATTGGAGCTCTTAGTTCTTTAAACTCGGCATATTGAGCAAAAAGCCGGGTGAGGTAGAGTTGGTGTTCTAGGCGATTGTTCTCAAGGATAGGCTTGCCTTTTGTCACAGCCTGCATGGCGATGATGGGCCCTGACTCGTTGAGTATTATGAGATCTACATCGCCTTGCGTTACCTCCGACAGTGCAACGCGAAGCGCCAATTGCTCTTCAAACGAGGGGATCGCTTCGGGGCGACATAGCACAGCTAGATCGGTGTCGCTATCCGCTCTTGCATCGCCTGTCGCCCTGGAACCAAAAAGATACACGGCAATAGGCGCTAGCTTTTCGTTCAGAATTTGAGCAATGTGATCACTGTTTGTCATGGCACTACTTTAGCATACCTGGGCAATTGGGTTAATATTGTTTGCCGAGGAGTTTTCCGATGAGCTCCTTGACTGTGCTGGACACGCCCTCTTGTTGCATGATCCAGTGCAGGTGCATTTTCATTCGCTGCCTTTGCACGGGGGGGAGCTTTGGACAGCAATCATAGAGGCGGGTGAGTTGCGCCGCTACGTAGTGATTGCTCTTGTCGATCTCAACCACCCATTTTGCTAGAGCTTGGTAGCCTGATCCCGTTTTGTGATGAAAGGCGCGGTGGTTGCGTCCAAAGGCACCGTAGAGTGCTCGTAGGTGGTTCGGATTTGTGGCGTCGAATCGCTTCTTCTTTGCTAGACTCTTGATGCGCTTTAGGGGTTGTGGTCGATTCGAAAGAGCAAGTGCTTTGAACCAATGCTCAAGAACGTTTGGCAGGTCTCGGTACTTGTTGTAGAAATCTTTTACTACTTTTTTTGCGGCATCGCTTCTTGAATTTGCCAGCAGGGTTAGCGCATGCAATCGGTCCGTTAGATTATCAGCCCGCCAATAGTTGTCCACAATGAGCTGAAAGTGCGCCTCCTTGTCGATGCTGCTGAGGTGACCCATAACTACATGGTGAAGGGCGCGCCTGCCGCTTTCTTTCCCTGAGGGCTCGTAGCCTAGGGTTGGACGTAGGCCCTTTTCGATTTCGATTAACTTGTCCTTCATGTAGGCCGCGATTTGTTTGCGCAGCGCTTTTCGTGCTGCTACCACCTGCTGGTAGTGGTGAATTTTTTCACCGTCTACGATCTCCTCAACGGATGGAATGGCGAGCAGAAGAGCCTTGAAGGCGTGATCAAGTTTGGGATTGTCGAGGACCTGCTCGTATACTTTTAGAAGTTCCGCGTTGACGGGGTGAGGTTCGTTGATGCGAATCGCTTCTGCTAGACGTTGCAGCTGTCTGATCGCTAGTTTTTGTCCGGACTCCCATTGCACAACTGGATCTGGGTCATGTACCACTAGGGTGCATAGCTCTTCGTCAGTGTAATCGTATTCGACACGAATCGGTGCGGAGAAGTCGCGATTCAGTGCTGGAATGGGGCGCGTTTCGATACCATCAATTACGATTTCTTGGGTTGCCTGATCAAAAACCACCAGGGTATTCGCCTGTAACTCTTTTCCCTCGCTGCTGAGTAGGCCGTATTTGAAGGGGATAACAAACGGAAGCTTGTTCTGGCACTCTTTAGTGGCTCGACAGCTTTGATCTAAAGTGAGTACGACCTGCTTTTCTTCTTCGTCGTACTCCATGGTGACTTCCACGGCGGGCGTTCCAGCTTGCGTGTACCAGCGACCAAATTGGGTGAGGTCTTCACCCCACTCGGTTTCGTGCGCTTTAAGAAGCTCATAGACGGTCACGGCGCGCCCGTCGTTGTCGTCGAAATAGCGATCCATTCCCGCACGAAACTTGTCCCAACTCCCTGCTAGGGTGAGGTACATGCGATTGATTTCTTGTCCTTTGTCGTAGACCGTGGTGGTGTAGAAATTGTCGATGCTGGTGTATGACTGCGGCTGAACGGGATGCGCGTGTGGTGAGTTGTCCTCAGGCATTTGTGACCGTCGCATGGTACGGACTTCTTCTATGCGGGTGACGGCTTGCGAGTTCCTCTCGGAGCAAAATAGGCTGTTACGCAATTCTGTTAGGCCCTCCTTCAAGGTGATCTGAAACCAGTCACGTGGACAGACCCGATTCCCTGACCAATTATGAAATAGCTCGTGCGCTACAGTGCCTTCTGCCCAGCGGTACTCTCGATCCGTTGCGGTCTCTGGAGAACAGAGCACCATCGTGTTGAAGGTGAGGAGTCCCTTGTTCTCCATCGCACCGGCATTGAACTTTGGAATGATGACCATGCGCAGCACGTCTAGATCGTATTCGCGACCAAATTTTTCCAGATCCCAATCGAGTGCTGCCTTGGCGCTTTCGATCATAAACTGTACGCGTTCTTCCGTGCCGTGTGGAGTATATGCCTCAATTTGGATGGTGCGATCGAGTTGCTTGTGCGTTGTTTTCACACAGGCGAGGTCACCTGCGACAAGGCAGAAAAGGTACGTCGGTTTCGGATGGGGGTCGATGTACGTTAGGGAAACGAGCCCGTTATCCTGAGTCGTAGATTTGGAGAGATTTCCGTTGCTGACGATGTGGGGGTAGAGTTTTGGATCACCTGTTAAAGTGACCTCATACCGGCTCAGCACGTCCGGTCGGTCCAGGCAGTAAGTGATCTTGCGCATGCCCTGCGCCTCGCACTGAGTGGAGAGCATATGGCCCTTTGTACCTAGATCGGAGGCGTAGAGTCCCTCGCCCGATTCGTTTGTCCCTGGATTAAGCTCCACGACCGTTTCTAGAGTGAACTGCTGTTTTTGCGGTGGTTTCAGAATAGTAAGCGTTGTCTTGGAAAGAATATACTTGGATTTTGGAACGACCTTGCCGTTGATCCGAAGCTCCTTGAGAGTGATGAACTCCTTAACACCGTGCAGCACCAGGGGCTCGTCTTTCTTCTTGCAGAGCAGGGAGAGTTTTGTTCTGACAAGAGTCTGCTCTTTGTCCAGCTCGAACGTTAGGTGAGTCTTTGGACAGGAAAAATGTGCAGGCTCGTAGTCCTTAAGGAAGACTTCCTCAATGCGGTCCATTTTCTCCGCCCAACCAACGCGAAATTCACCCTTCGTGATTTGTCGAACTACTGGCTTGATGTCCCTTCTGGTGTCTTCAGCGGATGGATTGAGGCGTGCGATGGCCTCATTGAATATTGCCATCATCCGAGGATCCGGGTTGTGCAAAATCTCCGTACGAAGGGCGCTAATCTGCTGGTTGAGCGTCCCTAGGTAGGCCTCTACGAGACCGTGATTGCTTCCGTTGAAATGGATAGTTGACATGGTGCGACCCCAGGTTGTTTTTATATAAAAACTTTACTGATCGCAGGCTACGGCTATTTTGGCAATAAATTTTTGTAGGATCGCTCGTCCGTGACTTAGACCTTTGCTAGCTCAATACCAGGTGACAAGGTCTCCGGTAGCAGCGCTCTTTCCTTTTCCATTGAAGCTACTGGATAGGCGCAGTAGTCCGCCGCATAGTAGGCGCTTGGGCGATGATTTCCGCTAAGTCCGATTCCCCCAAAGGGGGCAGCGCCCGACGCGCCTGTGGTCTGATTGTTCCAATTGACAATCCCCGCCCGGCTTTTTAGCAAAAAACGCTCCCATTTTTCACGACTGTCCGTGAGGATCCCTGCCGCAAGACCATAGGCCGTTTTGTTAGCGACCGCTATCGCCTCGTTGAGGTCCGCTACGCGAATTACCTGTAGCATCGGCCCAAATGTCTCCTCGTCGGGCGCATCGATGTCAGTGACATCGAGAATGCTTGGTGTGACGAGAGCGTGTCCTCTGCGTTGTAGGGCAAGAAGCGGTTGAGCGCCGAGGGCAATGAGGTGGTCGTAGCTTGCCGCTACGGCATCAGCTGCTTCCTTGCTGACTTGTGGTCCGTAGAACGGCTCAGGCTTATCCGTATAGGCGCCGATACGAATGGCTCGGCTCATTTTTAGGAGTTCCTCGAGGAAGGCATCGCCTTCGGCCCCGCGTCCCACAATTAGGCGCCTGGCACAGGTGCAACGCTGTCCGCTTGTGATAAAAGCGCTTTGAATCGCGGCATACGCCGCTCCTTGTTGGTCCGCGACCTCATCCACGACCAGTGGATTGTTCCCACCTAGCTCCAAAGCAAGTATTTTTTCGGGAGTCTTGCCAAAGGCTTCTGAAAGGATGCGACCTGTGCGTGATGATCCAGTGAAAAAGAGTCCGTCGATTCCAGGGTGAGCCGACAGCAATTTGCCTGTTTCAGCTCCGCCTTGTACCAGATTCAACACCCCATCGGGGAGTCCTGTTTCTCTCCATAAATTGACCATGGTCTCGCCTACTAGGGGGGTCAGCTCGCTAGGTTTAAAGATCACAGTATTGCCTGCGATTAGAGCCGGCACAATGTGCCCATTGGGGAGGTGCCCGGGGAAGTTGAACGGACCAAACACAGCCACTACGCCGTGTGGTTTGTGTCGGACCACAGCTCGTCCCCCTGGTACCTCGCGTTCCGTGAGCCCTGTGCGATTGCGGTAGGCTTCAATGGATAGGGAGACCTTGCCGATCATGGCTTTTGCCTCGCCTCGCGTCTCCCATAGCGTTTTTCCCGTGTCACGTGAGATTGTTAGCGCCAATTCCTCAGAATGCTTCTCGAGAGTCGACTTCCACTTGTCCATATAGACGAGGCGCTCCTCAAGGGGCAGCTCGGCCCACGCTTGGAAGGCGCCGCGGGCGCGCGAGATTGCTGCGTCGATGGTGGGCGCGGTATCAGCCTTGCCTGTCCAGATGGTTTCGCCGTTTGCTGGGTCGATGGAGTGAAAGGTCATTGGCTGCGTCTCCTGTGTGTTAATCAGGCACCGTAGCCGTTTAGTAATTATTGTAAAAGGGGTCTCTCCGCTGGGGACGAAAAAAAAACGCCGGAAACGCAATTTATCTGTTGCGCGAAAAAACGCCTCCTGGTTATATTGTAGCTTCTTCTTCGGGAAACAACGGGGAACGAACGAAGCGGGGGCTTAGCTCAGTTGGTAGAGCATCTGATTTGCATTCAGAAGGTCAGGAGTTCGAATCTCCTAGCCTCCATGTACGCGGTTATAGCTCAGATGGTTAGAGCGCTACACTGATAATGTAGAGGTCCCTGGTTCGAGTCCAGGTAACCGCACCAATAATAACTCACCTTAGTGTGAGTGGACGTTTTTTGACAGACAAAGTGACTCAAAATGGTTACGTGAGTATTGTACTACACATGCTACACGTAACCGAAAATAAGAATCCTTAAGATTCAAGCCTCAAAACTTGAATCTGAATTATGGGTAATAAACGGTGTTTGAATCTTCGAACACATGTGATTGACCAGAAAAATTTTTGGTTAAGTTATTAAGGGCTGCTGGTGGATGCCTTGGCATCAACAGGCGATGAAGGACGTGCTTACCTGC
>JBFIDQ010000051.1:0-12410 GCA_041603795.1 Chlamydiales bacterium | reverse complement strand
TGCTCGAACTCCGTTCGATCATGAGCGATACGGATCCCTCGTCCTCCACCACCGGCTACTGCCTTAATGAAGACCGGATAGCCTATCTTATCCGCTTCCTTCACCGCAGCCTGCATTTCCTCCACAATCCCATCAGAGCCTGGAATCACCGGACAACCAGCCGCGAAAGCTGTCGCTTTCGCCTGTGCCTTGTCGCCTAGGGCCGCAATCGCCTGTGAGGTGGGTCCGATAAACGTTATACCACAACTCTCGCAAATATCAGCAAAGCTGGCATTTTCAGCTAAAAAACCATAGCCCGGATGAATCGCATCAGCGTGAGTGATTTCGCAAGCGGACAGGAGGTTGGGAATGGAAAGGTAGCTCTTGCGCGATGGCGCCTCGCCGATACAGATGGCCTCATCAGCATGAAGAACATGAAGCGCCTCCCGGTCAGCTTCCGAATAAACAGCAACTGTTTGGAGACCGAGGTCATGACAAGCGCGAATGATTCGCACTGCAATTTCACCCCGATTAGCGACGAGAACCTTTTGCATTTAGACCACCCGAAAGAGTTTGGTACCGAACTCGACTGGGTGTGCGTTCTCAACTAGCACCTCTTCGAGCGTACCACTAACACCAGCCTTGATCTCATTCATCACCTTCATAGCCTCGATAATACAAACCACACTATTCTCAGAGACCCGATCTCCAGGCTTCACAAATGTGGGGCTGTCGGGAGTTGCTGATGAATAAAATGTGCCGACAATCGGGGAAGTGACGAAATCGCCTGCTGGTTCTTCCTCAGCGATCGCTGTTTGGGCAGCTCCAGGCAGAGGATTTGAAGCTGGAATTGCTACCGGCGCTACGACCTCTCGGACCACGCTGCCGTCATGATGCTCCAACTCCAACTTGCACTGATCGTCCTCATACTTTAGTCGATTCATGCCGTGTCGCCTCATAGCGGCCATAAGGTCTTTAATCTGTCGCAATTCCACAAGCCGCTCCTATACGCGTTGGATGAACTCTTCCGAAGTGGTGTCTACCTTAATCATATCACCCGCCTCAATAAAAGGTGGCACATCTACCTTTGCTCCCGTCTCCAACGTTGCCGTCTTCGTCACATCCGAAACCGGTACGTCATCGCGGTCACCACCCTCCGTCTCAACAACCATCAATTCCAAAAATTGAGGCAGCTCAACAGAAAATACCGTGTCGCCAAAGAAGGTCGCCCGCAACTCAATCCCTTCCTTCAGGTACTGAATTGCCTCCCCAACAACCTTAGGGGAAACCATTACTTGATCCAGCTCGTCCACATCGAGAAAGCGATATTCCTTACCATCGAGGTAGAGAAACTCTAGGTTTCGCTCCGATTTTGTAACGGCGTTTACCTCTTGGCCCGGCTTAAAACTCTTTTCCGTTAGCTTTTCGGTGGTGAGGCTTTTTAGCTTTGCTTTAGTGAAAGGCTGCCCCTTGGGAACCGTAACCTTGACACTTGACTCCACACGGTAGAGTTTACCCGAGACTTCGATGATGGTCCCAGGGCTAAGTTGAGTGCTCTTGACCATAATTTTAAATCCTTCTCATATTTTTGATCGCCTCGGCCATATCCGAAGCTCCATATAAATGGGTGCCTGCGACGAAGACGTTGGCTCCTGCCTCAAGACATTGCGCTGCTGTTTCGTTATTGATTCCACCGTCGACCTGAATGTCAAAGGGCGGCAGCTCTGGAGTCCCCTCTTTAGGAGTCACCCCTCGCTCGCGAATATTTAACGTGTCGCACGTGTCGCGCGCAAAACTAATCTTATCGAGAACCTCCGGCATAAACGCCTGTCCGCCAAATCCAGGATTCACCGTCATCAAAAGTATTAGGTCGCATTGGTCAAGATACTTCGTCATCAGCTCAGCTGAGGTCTCCGGGCAAAAGGCCAATCCTGCACGCACGCCGCAGCGGCGAATGTAGGCAAGTGTTTCGGATACCGCTTCAGTCGCCTCCAAATGGATCGTAATTTGATCAGCGCCGGCTTCCACGTAACGTTCGACAACGTCGAAGGGGTTATAACCCATGATGTGCACGTCGAGAAAGATCTCTGTAGAGCGATTGATGGCGGCGACAACTTGGGGTCCGAAGGAGAGATTGGGGACAAAGTGCCCGTCCATCACGTCAAGATGAAGCCAGTCCGCTCCCGCATCCTCTGCACGCTTCGCCTCTTCGCCAAGCTTTGCAAAATCACTAGCTAGGATTGAAGGGCAAATTTTGATTGAATCAACAAGGCTTTCCCTGCGCGATTGAGAGTCTGGCTTGGCATGTGTCACTGGTTCGTCATCCCACAATGGTTTGCCATCAAGAATAACGCATCATTCGAGCGAAAGTCAATGACTCAGTCGAGAAAACGGGTGGAGTCAGATGGAACCCGACAGCTCTTATCCTTGGAGAAGAGGCGGTATCGATTCCGTGCCACAAGCCGATAGGCCATATCAAAAGGCAAACTAGGAAGAAAATGGAGCAAACCTGGCACTGCCCAGGGTCCGCCCAACAACCAGCAAATACGCAAAACGGCAGCACCTTCCATCAGACAGCTTCCAGAGGACTGCTCTAAGAGAACGAGACTATCCCGTGATGGAGCTGGATCAAGCAACTCAGAGGCTGTTTTGCCATCCAGCGGGGCAAATACAAACCTCTGACGACCATCCGCCCACAAAAGCCATTGCACCGCCCAGTTACAGAAACTACAAGTCCCGTCATAAAACACGATATCCATATAACCAGATCCTACCAAACATCCCCCCTCTAAGGCAATACGTATCAGAGCACCTGACATCGTTAAATATTTTTTAATTTTTTCACAGATCCTTCAAATCAGAAACACCTTCCAGTAGGGCTGTGCCATTTTGTAATCTCTGAATCGCCGTCTTGAACTCAGTTCTGTCAGCAAGCTCTAGT
This sequence comes from Chlamydiales bacterium, assembly GCA_041603795.1. Lineage (GTDB taxonomy): Bacteria > Chlamydiota > Chlamydiia > Chlamydiales > JBFIDQ01 > JBFIDQ01. Next base: position 9,490 of record JBFIDQ010000051.1, on the reverse strand, counting down.
CCTCTTTGGAGTAAGGAAAGCCCGATCTGTTGGCGTGTTCGGTTTAGGCGGCCTTCTGAGTGTTCGAGAAGAACCTGATCGGCACTTGGAATATCGCCCCGTGCGAGCTGTCTATCGTACTCTTTGGTGGTCGTATCTGTGACAGGCTCTCCCAGGAACACGGCTCCGCGTAGGAGATAGGGAATGGGTTGTGCGATGAGAAAGCGATCTTGCTCCATCCGGGTCGGAGCCCGACCGAAATATGCCTCTAGGAATTCCTGAGTTTGGTGTATTGAGAGTCCCTGAAATGTCGTGAACATAGCTAGGTCGAGATAGGGATCTCCCCAACCAGCGCACTCCCAATCGATCAGCCAAAAACGATCATCATCGATGATAATATTCAGAGAATTTAGATCGTTATGCGTCAAGGTTTGTGGAACGGACCGTAATGAAAGGGTTGCTTCAACGTCTGATAACCTATCTTTTGCTTCTACCATACACGAGGGGTACTGAGCGCCCAGGTCTGCCCCAGCGGTCAATCTTCGAAGAAAAACCGTAAAGGGACTATATGCGCGCGGAAACTCGCCATCGGTTTGATGGACTGTATGCAAAAAGCGAGCAAAATGCCGCAGGTTATCTCGCTCCTGAAAATGCCCGTTTGTCGCCGTACGACCGGAAAGGAAGTCCATCACAAATCCTTCCACGCGAGGAGCTACGTAATGTACCTTAGGGCCAAGGCCCCGCTCTCCAGCAATTTTGGCCACTAGGGCGCCGTGTGTCCGCGTCACTGTTCTTTGGTTAGGTGCAAAACATCGAAGAACGTATGAGGCTCCTTGGTGTTCAAAACGGACGTTAGTGGCACCGCTATGTCCTCCGGAAAGAACCGTGCAGTTGAGGCTTTCAGAATCGCTCTCCCCTCCGGCAAATCCGGCAAGCAGCTGAAGAGCCAAGGGAATTAAAGGCGGATTGGCGATCAATGAGTTCGGCATTTCAAAAGGATAGCAACCACAGGGCTTACAAGCCAGGCTTTGTTCATGGGAGCTATCAGCAATTCCCGCTGGGAATATACGTGCCCGAGCCTGAAATGACCACCCTAGGAGCTTCGGGCACGTATATTCCCAGCGGGAATGGTTGCTCTGGCAACTCGCATTCTCATCTTGCACATAATCCATACTTTTAATTATCATAGACAGGCTCGCGTCACACCGCGAACTTAAAGGAGAGAGATGTCACACTCAACTAAAAGCCTCACCGTCGCTACCGGATTCGCCATGTTTTCCATGTTTTTTGGAGCGGGGAACGTAGTTTTCCCTCTTTCTCTTGGGCAACTGGCGCAGGATCAGGCACCAGTGGCGACGATCGGACTCCTCCTCACAGCGATTTTGATTCCATTTACCGGACTTCTTGCGATGATGTTGTTCCAAGGTGACTACGACGCCTTTTTCGATCGCCTTGGCAAAACTCCTGGCAGGATCGTTATTTTTGCAACGGTACTCCTTATTGGCCCAGCTGCCGCAATGCCACGGTGCATCACCCTCTCGCACGCAACCATCAAGCTCTATCTTACCCAGGTAAATCTTCCTATTTTCTCGGCAGTAGCGTGCTTGATCATCTACCTTCTTACCTATCGCAAGAGAAAGATCGTGGACATCCTGGGCTATGTGCTAACGCCCATCCTTCTTCTTTCTCTTGGCACGATCATCGTTGTCGGATTCCTAGGCCATCCTAATGTAGAAGTAAGCAACCTCGACAGCTTAGATCTCTTCAAATTGGGTCTTATGGAGGGGTACAATACAATGGACCTCATGGGCGCCTTTTTCTTCTCCCACGTGGTTCTTCTTTGCCTCAAAAAGGAACTGCCAAAAGAAATTGCGAATGATCCACGAAAGCTCCTCACCACGGCACTCAGATCTAGTTTTATTGGAGCCGGACTCCTAGCCCTGGTATACGGTGGATTCGCCACTGTGGCCTCGTTTTACTCAGTAGCGCTCATTGGCGTACCCCAGGATCAACTCATGGGGGCGCTAGCAGTAGAAGTTCTTGGCTCGAGCGCCGGAATCATTGCCTGCCTTGCGGTGGCCCTGGCCTGCCTAACCACAGCTATCGCTTTGGCGACAGTATTTGCGGAGTACCTCCAGATCGAAGTCTCGAATAGGAAGCTGTCGTACCCAGTCTGCCTCATCATCACTCTGGGCATGACCTTCCTGATCTCAACACTAGAATTCGACGGCATCGCAAGATTTCTTGTTCCAATTCTACAAGCGTCCTACCCAGCCTTGATTGTACTCAGCGTACTCAATCTCGGACACAAGCTTTGGGGGTGGGACATTGTCAAAGGACCCGTTGCGGCGACATTAACCGCTACCGTCGTCTGGCAGTATCTACTGTAGTACTTGCTGGCAGGTAGCGGACTCCAAAACGAGTCTCAACCGCTCGCGCAGCTCACTATTTTCCGATCGATAAATGATGCCCAAAGCATTCACCCCATGAGCCTCAATTTGCGTGCGCGCAAGTTCTATCGAGGGAATGTGTTGACTCAGTAAGGCTTTTTCCACTTGAGCCGTAATATCCGGATCATCCGTTCGGATCACCGCATAGAGGTGTTCGCTATCCTGACTCAAACTCAGTATATCGATTGCCTTTTGTGACATTTTAAAAAGACGTTGGATAGCTGACGGATCAAGCACATTGCGCATAACCGGAGGCTCGATTGAATAAAAAAGATTCTGGAGAGCAAACTCGTGGGTTTTCGCGTCACCACCCACCAGCACCTTTACCGCGTTTAGCGCCTCCGACTGCTTCGCAATCATCCCTCCGTTATAATCGCGAAACTCCCCAATCGCCTTGACCAACTCCGTCGCCACATAAAAACGTGCAGCTTGGAGGTCAAGGGAGTGATTGGCCCGTAGGTAGCGCCCCTTTGGAACGGTGACGCGGAAAACAGCGGCCTGTTTGGGGTAGCGACGCCGCACCGTGCCAACCTCCTTAATACGATCAAGGTTATAGGCTAGTGAAGAGCCCTCCTGAAGAAGTTTTTGAATACCAGGGGTATCATCCTTCACGACACGACACACAACAACCGTAAAAACCAGATCCGTATGCGTCTGTTCGTCGAAAGAAATGATCACTTGCGGCAGATCTCTCACGAATTTAATCTGATTGGCAAGCGCGAGAATATCGCGCATCGTTTCCTCTTCATTCCGCGGCATAAAAATAGGATGCATCAAGTGCTCGACGCAATCCTTAAGATCGTCCGGCAAGTTGCGCCGCAACTGTTGGATCTCCTCACGCGAAAAATCGGCAGACGGCTTTTCTATCTCAAGATAGAGCGTGCGCACCCGATCACGACGAGTGCTATCACCAACAAATGACCCCTCAACCAGGTAAGCATCGGGTATATGGTGGTTGATCGCGCGAAGAATATGCGCCTCTTCAAAGAGTTCATGGCGATGAAAAAAGTTTACTCCGATACAGAGAGCTAGAACCCTACGAGGGTTTTCTACCTGAAGCTGGGTTTGCATCAGTTTTAGTGCGAGGTGACGTCTCGATGGCGTTTCCTTGGCCAGAGCCCTGATTTCCTTTCGAAAGAGGTAGTGGTAACTGATGATTCGACTAAGATGGCGGTGAGAACGTGCCGTCTTGAACACTTCCGTACAGGTCACAAGGAGATGTTGCATCTCTTGAAAAATATCCCTGTCGAAGGCATGGGGAAGCCGCTCGATCAGATAGGAAATGTGCTCCTGAATTGCGGCTGTTTTCTCATCTGAGGTTAGTCCACGAATATCAAGTATTCTCTGCGCAACATAGCGATCATTTGTGCCAAGAAGTAGCTCCGTCTCAAGAATTGGGAGGTTGCGCTGAATCTGCTGCAGCTCTTCCTCATCACTCACCCAGATCATAAGATCGCACAAGGTATAAGTCTGGTCTCCAAATCCCTGCAGTTTGAAATCCGTTGCGTAGAAACACTGCACGTCAAGGCGCTTTCCCGGGACCAACCATCTACTGAGCATGTCATAGTAGAATTTAAAGGCGTTCGTTCGAAGGCGACAGACCATCGTAAAAATTAGCGAGCATGGTACCGCATCAGCACCTTTTGTCGCGAGCAGAGGGAGCTTAGAGTGAAAGTCCTTTACGATGGCCTCCGGAGAAGCTCCCACTGCCAGTTGGTCGCGAAAATAGTTGCGAGGAACAACGGTTTTAAGACATTCACACAGAGCTCTGTCGTACAGCGAATGCATCGAGCGGTCGGAATCCGCCCGAAAAATAGTCTTCAACCAGGGAATTCCGTCCTCGTCCAGAAGATCACGATCACTCATATTTTTGACCTCCTAAAGGCATAGCGGACTGGCTCACATCCTCTCGCACTCCCTTACCGATACAGGTTCCCGGCCCTTCAGGAAATTCATGAAAGGAGTACAAGTGCAATGAAATTTTATGCTCCTCTGCAAGTGCAATGCAGCGCGATGAGAGAACACTAGCTCCCTCACCAACAATCTTGGCAGCTTCCGCATAAGTGAGATTTGGAAAGGGGTGCCCCGTTGGATCTTCTTTTGGGTCCCGCTCGTACACCCCGGCTACGTCCTTATAGAACTCCACATGTTCCGCTCCCAAGGCTTTAGCCAATGCAACGGCTGTGGTATCGGATCCGCCTCGCCCAAGCGTGGTGATTTCCGGCTCTCCGGAGCACGAAACTCCTTGGAACCCTGCCACTATGGCAATGCGACCCGCCGCGAGATGAGGCTCAAGGCGATAAGGTTTTACGGCTACGATGCGTGCATCGGTGTGATCGTTCGTAGTGATGATGCCAGCCTGACTCCCAGTAAAACTTACGGCAACCATTCCCTTCGTATCAAGCGCCATTGCCAAAAGAGACGCGCTCACCCGTTCGCCAACAGATACCAACATATCGAGTTCGCGTTGCGGGGGGGTTGGATTGACCTTATTCGCTAAAGCTAGCAATTGATTTGTCGTATCACCCATCGCACTTACAACGACAACCACACGAGGAAATTCCTTACGTCGCGCCAGGACGATGTCGGCGATCCGCGAGAAACGCTCCGGAGTCGCCACCGCAGCACCCCCAAATTTTAATACCACTGTATCCATTGTGTCACTCAAAGCGAAATCCCAGCCCAATCACCGTAGCAGGTTGTAATAAGTCGGGCAAGAACAAATCCACGGCAATTGCATTGTGACGGTTCACTTACCGCGAAGGTAGCGAAGACTACGCGAAGGGGCGGGCCTAAAATCCCCGCCGCATGAAAAACGGACTTAAGGAATTCTAGCCCCCTCTTCGCGTAATCTTCGCTACCTTCGCGGTTGGTGAATCGTCACAATGCAATTGCCCGGCGTGTTGAGAGATTTCCATTGCTACCTCGGTACCCATCTGATACTGTCACCTCATCATCAACCCTGATCCCACCAAAATCAGCGATCACAAAGATAGGAGTTCTATCATGAGTAGCCCAGTATCATCCCCAACCGTCGCTAGCAGCAACTACAGCTTTCCTGCGACGCCCGCTAAAGAGTCTGAGTCAGCAAAAAAAAATCAAGAGGACACACCGAAAGCCACTGAGGAAAAAGTGGAGAAAATGGCACCCAAAGCTTCAGGCGGTGCTTGTGCTGCATGTGGCACGGGTTAAAGGTCTATGAAAAGAGAATCCCGCCCCCTGGTAGGCCTATCTTTGATGACCGAACCTGACTTCATGTTGGCCGCTTCGCCATTGTTTGAGTCAGGAGAAGTCGAAACACTAGAGTGGAGTTTCGATATGGGTTGGGGACCAGATCCCCTTCCCTTAGACTGTCTTGATCTATTGAGGAGGTATTCGGAACGGGATCTCCTCATCGGACACGGAGTGAGTTTTTCTATTCTTTCTGGGCACTGGACAGCGCAGCAAGAGGAGTGGCTTCGTTGCTTCAAAGAAGAAGTGAATTACCGCAATTACCGACACATCTCAGAACACTTTGGCTTCATGACCGCCGGCAACTTTCACCGCAGCGCGCCACTGCCCGTTCCTTTAACCTCGGAAACACTCGAGCTCGGCAAATCTAGAATGCAGACCCTTGCGGACCTCGCAGGCGTCCCTGTTGGCCTAGAGAATCTGGCCCTTGCATTTGGCCCCAGAGACGTCTTGGAGCAAGGCGAATTCCTTCGACAGCTTGTCGAATGCGTCGATGGTTTTCTCGTTCTCGATCTGCACAACCTTTATTGTCAGGCTCACAATTTTAACCTAGAAGCCGAAACGTTGATGGCAACTTACCCTACCGACCTCGTAAGAGAGGTGCATGTAAGTGGTGGAAGTTGGAGCCATCCGGTCTCGAATCAGGACCAAACGATTCGCCGCGACACTCACGACAATGCCGTTCCATCAGAAGTCTTTGATCTATTAGAGAGTGCCTTACAGAAGTGCGGCAATGTCGAAGCGGTTATCTTCGAACGCCTAGGAAACACCCTCCTGGATACCGAGGACATTGAACGCTATCGTGCTGACTTCCGACACATAAAATCGCTGGTCACGGAGTCATGTAATGTCACACAGTAACCAAGAACTTGCCAATCTACAGGCGATCTTGCTTGACCTACTTTACCGTTTCGAGACAAGTGAAGAGATTATGTCAGAATTGCGCGCTCTCAAGTTAAGCCCGAATTATGAGGCATGGATTGACCAATTCCAGCCATCGATGCTCGAAACCGGAGCTGAACTGGTCAAGAAATGGGGCGCAAAATCAGCGTCGAGATAAGGAATGCTCCTAAGGTTACACCGTATATCGGACCCTTTTTTTTCCAAATTAGGCGAGTCCGCTGATTCATTTCTATGACATCGACTACTGTGGTTCTGACCTACATCCCCTCTTCCTTGCTCTCACCATATCGACTGCAAAGGCCCATCATTAAATACCCCGGGAGTTCTACGCTATTCTTCCGGCTAAGCAACGATATCACCAATCGATTCCCGATTGAAGCTGAAAACCCTCGGCAAAAAGCAATAAGCACCGTGTTTTCGATCACAGGTATCGGCATCTCCGGCGATGCGACGAGTGCAACCAATGCCTCAGATACAACGTTTGGAGCTTTTCGTCGGTATAGTAGAGTGCCCACAACTGATCTGAGTAAAAAATCAGGGGAAATCACAGACTTGTCCAAGCCCGTGATGAGTTCAGTCAGAAGATTGTGTGCGAATTGTGGGGAACGACGCTCAACGTAAAGAGAGACGCTTGAGAATAGCTGATGCCGTCTCTCTAGTGAAAAATGCACGGCATTTCCAATCTTCCCATACAGCTTTTTGAAGACAGCCTTCTGAAGGCTTACAGGTTTCCGCTTTAACGACTCAAATAGACGGTCAAGAGACACCTCGGCTCCCCCCAAGATTAGAGTCCGCGCCAACTGCGCGCCCAATTCTCTAGGATCCTCTCGTTTTGGTAATCGAACCATGGGAGTGCAATAGCGGCGAAAGGCTCTAGATACTTGATGGATTAAAATTAGTGTAGCTTGGTGAAAAGCTGCTGAATCACCTGACTTACTGCAATCAGGCTGAGTTCCCCTTTGCATCATCCTCCGATACGTGTGGCCAATGCTCTCCAGAAGGAGCAGGTCAGTAAGGCCTATCCGCAAGTTATCAATGCGCATTGCAACTTTCGTATGCACACGCAACAACGCCACAGCAAAGTTTTGACGAATTTGCCTGCTGAAATTTTCCCTACTATTCGAAGCTTTGAGTAAGCGCATGTAGCGCCTATGCATGAGATCGACCTTACGAAGCAGCCTATGCGCAAAGAGCTCCGGGGAGCCCCCTGCCTCGTAAAATCGGCGATATACACCGTCCAAATGCATTGGCACTTTAAGGAGCCTATTGAAGTGATGAACAGCGCTGTCCGAACCGGGTCTATATTCATCCAGCAAACGAAAGCGTCGCTCCAAAAGGGAGAATGAAGTAGTAGCAGGTTCAATTTGGCGAAAAAGTAGCTTCGAGCAGGTTTGCGCCCCCGGAAACTCTGCCACCGAAAAAGCGATCCTCTCATAAAACTTTACTAGGTGCTTTTCCCTCTTCACAGATGCCAATATGCTTGCCGCTCGCCACGCCCTTTTAACCGGCTGTTTTCCCTGCACAGCTATAGAAAAAATACGGAGCATGTGATCACTTTTAATTTTTAAATTCGTCAATAGAGCGTTTCGCGCTCGATGTATATCCCGAACATCGTACGGGTTTGTCGCCAGCCACGACAAAATCGAGGTCACTCGAGCCACCTTCCGTCGTGTTAAATCTTGAGGGCGGCATGGAACCAGTCCATCCTCAGGAAGTACAAATGAACGAATGAGCTGGTCAAAGGTAACCGTGGGTTCTGGGCGATTAATTGTGGTGCTCATAAATCTATCCTCGTGGCGAAAAACCCTCTGTAATAGAAAATGAGCTACATTTCGCGCAATTATTTTATTTAGCCAGAGTGTAACGGAGAAGCGTCCTGCCCGCCCTACAAAAAATAATGGTACGTTGCCTTTTGGGACTGGGTGTGATAAACTATCTGCTTTAGTTCAAGAACAGGAGAAACAAACCAATGACAAACCAAGCACAATCAAACTGGGGTGGGTCAAAACTCATCGACGACGAAGACTTTAGGGAGGAAGACGCCCAAGAATTTCGCTCCTACCTAGGCGTCAGGCCCGAAAATTCTAAGGAAGAAGCTAGGCCACTCGTTGTTCCAGGAGCGATCCTTAAAGGAAAGATTGTTGAAATTACTAAGGATCACGTCGTCGTCGATGTTGGCCTTAAGTCAGAGGGACTCGTACCTATAGATGAGTTCTCTGACCCGGACGACATCATTCTCGACAACGAGATCGAGGTACTTCTTGATCGCACAGAAGATGAAGATGGACAGATTGTCCTCTCTCGCGACAAGGCAGAGCGTCAGCGTCAGTGGGAAAATATTCTTGACAATTGCTCTGAAGGATCGATCGTTCGCGGTCAGATCTCTCGTAAGGTTAAGGGCGGCCTAATGGTCGATATCGGAATGGAAGCGTTCCTCCCAGGCTCACAAATTGACAATCGCCGCATCAAGAACCTGGATGAGTACATTGGCGAAACCTACGACTTCAAAATTCTTAAAATCAATATCGAAAGAAAGAATGTCGTGGTCAGCCGTCGCGAGCTGCTTGAAGCAGAGCGCATTCACAAGAAAGCGGAGCTTTTGGAGTCAATTCAGGAAGGACAAACCCGTGTTGGTATTGTCAAAAACATTACTGACTTCGGAGTTTTCCTCGACCTAGATGGCATCGATGGACTCCTACACATCACGGACATGACTTGGAAGCGCATTCGCCACCCTTCAGAAATGGTGGAAATGGGCGACGAGCTAGAAGTCGTTATCCTCAACGTGGACCAGGAAAAGGGCCGTGTTGCTCTTGGCTTGAAGCAGAAAGATACGAATCCTTGGGAAGAGATCGAAGAGCGCTACCCTCCAGGAACTCGCATCACAGGCCGAGTGGTCAACCTAGTCAACTACGGCGCCTTCATCG
>JBFIDQ010000050.1:0-12421 GCA_041603795.1 Chlamydiales bacterium | reverse complement strand
TAGATTAGCAATGGATCACAAGGTCTCTTTTGGAAGAAGAAAAGGGATTAGGCTCTACAGACAGGTCAAAGGGTATCGCAGGGGGTTGAGGAGGATCTATCAAACTCTTTCAGGGTTCGCGGAGGAGGGACACTCGATTGCGACGGGAAGTGAGTGGATCATCGACAACTACTATCTTCTCGAGGACCATCTTGATGAGATCCTTCAGTATCTCGCTGATCATCTTGATCGCCCTCTCCCAAAACTGCTATCTGGACCCTACAAGGACTATCCTCGTATCTATCGTCTCGCTATGGAGCTGATTGAAACCAGCGATTCTTTGGTAGACCCAGACCTGATTGATCACTTCATCAGAGGCTATCAATCCCAAAAACCTCTAGACATGCGCGAACTATGGGCCTTTCCTATTCTTCTGAGAGTGGCTCTTATAAGAAACATCTATCATCTCGGTTGCGTGAACCAGGTGACCCTTCAACAGAGGGTGCAGGCAGAAAATCTTGTAAAAAGGCTCTTCGAGGAGAAGGCGAATGCTTCCGATCCACTTACCGCCCTCGCTACCGAGATCGAAAGGGATAAGGAGCTGTGGAGTACGGGCTGTCATGTACACCTTGTCCAGGCGCTTCGCGCACAAGGGATGAAAGCTTCCGCTTGTGTGCAGTGGCTCGACAACAAGATGGCGGAGCATAAATGTCCCTGTGACCAGGCGATCCGAACCGTTCGTCAGGCCCATGCTGCCAATCAAGTTTCCATAGCTAATAGCTTCGAATCGTTGCGCATGATCACTCGACGGGATTGGAAGCAATGGTTTGAAGACTTTTCTTATGTGCACAAGGCCCTTCTCAATGATCCTGCGCAGGTTTATGAGAAGTCCGATTTTCAGACCAGAGATCGCTATCGCTGGCGTATCGAGCGGATAGCCGACTCGATTGGGATGAAGGATCTGGGCGTGGCGGAAGCCGCCGTCTGTTTAGCAGAAAAAGAGGCATCAAAAGGAGATCTGTACGCGCATGTGGGGTATTATTTAATCGATAAGGGCGAGTGCCTTTTCGACCAAGATCTCGACACGAAACCTTCCCTTGCTCGAAGGATACGGCGCCTATCGCAGTACAGCACTCCTTTTGCGGTATGGGGAGCGGCCCAAGTAGTGACAACACTTGTTCTACTCGCTGTGCCAATAGCGGTTCTTTACTCGTTTGCTGTGGCGGTGCCGCTCATTCTTCTTGTAGCACTCTTTTTTATTCCCCTTGTAAGTGAGGCTGCCCTACAGGCATTACAGTGGGGGGGGGCGCACTTTACGACGCCCTCGCTTCTTCCCAAGATGGATTATGAAGAGGGGATTCCGGATGAGCACCGCACTCTTGTTACCTGCCACGCAGTTCTAAATAATCGCAGTGCAACAATGGCAGCGGTGGATTTTCTTGAGACGCGCGCTCTCGATAATCGTGATCCAAATCTCTATTTTTGTCTCTTTTGTGACCTTTCGCAGAGCAAAAATGCGGTTGAGCCAGATGATTGCAAATTGATAGGCTTGGCTGCGCGGATGGTTCAAAAGTTGAATGAGCGTCATTCTAGAGAGTGGCCCCAGCGTTTTTTTCTCATCACGCGCGGGAGAAAGTGGAGTGAAACTGAGGGACTCTTTCTCGGCTGGGAGCGCAAAAGGGGCAAAATCCACCAGCTCAATCAGCTCATCCTAACGGGAGAGAGTAAGCACCTTAAGGTAGAGGTCGGCCAGCGAGAATTTTTCTCTACGATTCGTTATGTCATTACTCTTGACGACGATACACGCATTCCACCAGGGGTAGCCAGCCAAATGGTGGGAGCTTTGGCGCATCCGCTTAACCGACCCCTGTTTATCGGTAAGAGCCAAAAGGTAAAACGTGGCTATACGATTGTTCAGCCGAGGTTGGAGACAGCTTTTCTTGCTGGGAATCGCTCGCGATTCAGCCGGGTTTTTTCTGCAGTAGGTGGACTCGATCCCTATACGAGGCTCGTTAGTGATTTCAATCAGGATCTATTTGCTCACGGCTCTTATTATGGGAAAGGGATCTACGATGTTGCCGCTTTTGAGCGCGCTCTCAAGGGGTGGATGCCGGAGGAGCGGATTCTTAGTCACGACCTATTGGAAGGCTTTTTTGTTCGGGTAGGTTTCTCGGGAGATCTGCCCCTTATCGATGACTTTCCCTCCAATCCGGTCTCTTATATTAAAAGATTACATCGTTGGGTGCGCGGAGATTGGCAGCTCCTTCCTTGGATGTTTCCAAGAGTGCGCAATGGAGGCGGTAAATTTGTTCCCACACCACTCAATTTCTCGGAGCGTTGGCGGCTTTTAGATAATCTTAGGCGCAGCTTGCTTGCGCCTGCAGCCTTGATCAGTTTTACAGCTGCGTGGACTATTCTTCCTGGATCCACCTTGCTTTGGGAGCTTGGGATTATTTTGTGTATGGCTGTGTCAGCTTTGACGACAGTTATTGATATGCTGATGCAGCCTCTTTTTGACCTTAGAAGGGCGCGCCAGATTCCCGTTCTAATGGTTCGCATAACAAGGCTTTTGAGGCAGTTTTTAGTCGAACTTGCTCTTCTTCCCTATTTTGCGTACCAGATGATTCACGCGATCATTCTGACTCTTTATCGTCTTTTTATATCCCGTAAGCAACTACTTCAGTGGCGCACGGCTAGTTTTGTTGAGGAGCGTACCTCCATTAGCTTGTCAGGTTTCTCCCTTGAGATGCTTCCAGCCTTGTGCATTACCCTGGCTCTAATGGGCCTGGTGGTAGTGGTCGCTCCGGCTCGGGCCCTCCATGCACTCCCTTTTATTCTGCTATGGATGAGCTCTCCAATTCTTGCCGTCTATCTATCGACTCCCTTGCGCAGACTCGAAGCGAAGCCGTCCAAGCAGCAAAAAGAGGCCTTGCTGGATATTGCATGGGACACTTGGCGCTTTTTTGATGAGTCAATCGGGGAGCAGACACATAATCTGGTTCCGGATAATATCCAGATGGTGCCTGAGCCCAAAGTGGCCATGCGGACCTCTCCAACGAATATTGGGCTACAATTGCTCAGCACGCTCTCAGCCTATGATTTAGGCTTTCTTATGGCTCCCGAGGCAATTCGTCGGATTAAAGCGTGCTTCATGACCCTCTCCCGGATGGATAAACTTAGGGGGCATTTCTACAACTGGTATGATATCGAGACGCTCAAGCCACTTTTCCCTTTCTATATCTCTACGGTGGATAGCGGAAATCTGATCAGCCACCTGATCACCCTTCGCTCGGCCCTCTTACAATTACCGTCCGACCCGGTGATCTGTGACGCTCACCTCGAGGCATCGCGAAGGCGAGGGGAAAAAGTAGTGGCCTGCAATACGTTTAAAAACCTTATCACCGGATATGAGTCGCTCACGACCTTTCTCGACGTCCTCTCGAAAGAGAGCGATCCATTGGTGGTGGACCGTTATCAGAGGATCTGTGAGGAAAAAGAACGGCTCGACCTGAAATCCCCTTCCTGGAAAGACTTGAAGGAGATCTGTGTTACCATTCTTGAGCTCTTGCGTCAGCTGCCTGAGCAGCCCGGCGTTATTGAACTCAGTAGGCAGCTGCGAGAAATCCAATCGATCTCTGAAGGACTCATTCAAAACAGTGCCTTGCTTGCTGCCCAGACAGATCAAATGATCGCAGCAATGGATTTTCGTTTTCTTTATTCAAATGAGGAAAATCTGCTTTCCATCGGGTACACGGCGGAAACAGACAAACTGGATCAACACTTTTATGGACTGATTTCATCCGAGGCTATGGTCACAAGCTTAGTGAGCATAGCGAAAGGTGATGTCCCTACCAAGCACTGGTTCTCCCTAGGGAGACCGCTTGTTCGAGCGGGTGGAAAGAAGGCCCTTCTCTCGTGGACAGGTTCCATGTTTGAGTATCTTATGCCTCATCTGGTGGTCAAGAGCTTTCCAGAGTCTCTGCTTACCCAGAGCAGCTCCGCTGCCGTACGAGAGCAGCAAATGTATGGCGAAACACGCAGCCTGCCGTGGGGTGTTTCGGAGTCCGCTTTTGCTGCCACGGACCTGGAAGGCACCTACCAGTACCGTGCCTTCGGTGCCCCAGCCCTTGGACTCAAGCGAGGCTTGGCTGATGATTATGTGGTTGCTCCCTATGCCAGCTTTCTCGCTCTCCATGTTGATCCAGAGGCCGCCTGGGAAAATATTCAAAGGTTAAAAGGTGTAGGCGCTGCGTCAAAGTACGGCTTCTGTGAAGCGATCGATTATACACCTGCTCGATTGAGCGAAAATGAAAGTTCCTATCGGGTGCAAGCGCATTTCTCTCACCATCAGGGAATGATAATGGGTTCCATTAACAACTTTCTTAATGGAAATATCCTTCAAAAGCGGTTCCATAGCGACCCCTACATTCGGTCGGTTACTCTTCTTCTGCAGGAGACATTGCCCCCTTATGCTGAGACGGTTACCTTGCATCGCCCTAAGGTGCTAGCCCGACCCAAGGCAGAGGAGTTGGTGCCTCTAACTCGCAGGTTCGATACCCCCCATACTCTCTTTCCACACACCCATCTCATCTCAAATGGCTCCTTTTCTCAGATGATTGACAATACAGGGGGAGGCTTCCTCTCGTTTGAGCGTAATTTGGCCCTTACCAACTGGGCAGAGGACTTTCTTCAGAATCAGACGGGAATTTATATTTTCGTCCGCGACCTGGAAAGCGGAAAAGTGTGGTCGATGGGCTACCAGCCCACCCGAGTGGAGCCGGATACCTACGAGGTGACTTTCAGCCCAGAGAAGGTGGAATTCCGGCGAAGCGATTTCAATATCGGGCTCCACGCGGAAATCACGCTGTCCCCAGAGGACAATGTTGAGGTGCGACGGGTGACCCTAAGCAACCATTCGGATAAGACCCGTAGCTTGGAAATTACGAGCTATGGAGAGGTGATTCTCTCCGACCAGATTGCTCATAATATGCATCCCGCTTTTTCCAAGATGTTTGTCGAAAGCAGGTTCAATAGCCACTACGATTCCCTAATGTTTTCCAGAGCTCCCAGAAGGGAAGGGGAGGAGGAACTTCACCTCTTCCACGGCCTCGTCGCGCGGGCGTGCTGGCAGAAGATGGAGTGGGAGACCGATCGTAGTCAGTTTATCGGACGCGGAAACACCATCCACTACCCGGAGGTATTCAATCACCGTAATCCTCTTTCTCGTTCTACCGGATTTACCCTCGATCCTATCTTTTCCCTCCGCACTCACGTGCAAATTGAGCCTGGTAAATCGGAATGGCTCGCCTTTGTGACAGGTGCAGCGAAGAGCCGGGGGGAGATGCAAGGCCTCATGCATCGCTACTACGATTTGTCCATGGTCTCTCGGACGTTTGAAATGGCCTATGCCTCTAGCGATGTGCAGCTGCGTTACGAAAGAATACCGATTCACAAGATCCACCTCTACCAGCGACTTGCTAACCTCATCTTTTTCCGGCTGCCGCAAAACATGAGCCGGGAGGCTGCTGTTGAAAACAAGCTGCAACAGAGAGATTTGTGGCGCTTAGGGGTCTCTGGGGACCTTCCTATGGTGGTGGCGCATATCGGCGGAACGAATCAGCTTCCTTTGATACAAGACCTCTTCGCAAGTCAGCATTACCTGAGCCAGCGAGGAATGAGTCTAGATTTGGTGATTGTTAACGAGTTTCAAGAGGGGTATCGCACCGATTTTCGGGATGAGCTAGAGCGTTTGCGCGCTGCCTTTCAGTCGCAGACGGGGGGCAAGATTCATCTGCTCAACCGGGAGCACGTGACCGATCAGGAAATGACGCTTCTCATTGCGGAGGCTCACCTTACCTTTACGGAACGTCATGAAACCATGGAAGAGAGGCTCGATGCTCTTGGCTTCAAAGTCAAGGAGGAGCCAGAACGGATCACAAAAAGGCCTCCTGCCGAGGTCACTCTTCAGCGCGGCGAAGAGCTACTCTTCTTCAATGGACTCGGGGGGTTTGTAAAGGGAGGAAAGGGATATCGCATGCTGCTTCCTCCCAATGCCCAAACGCCACAACCGTGGTGTAACGTTATTGGATCGGAGCGATTTGGCTTTCTCGTAACGGAACGAGGTGGTGGTTATACGTGGGCAGAAAATAGTCGGGAAAACCGCCTTACCCCTTGGGCTAATGATCCCGTAAGTGATCCTAAGGGCGAAATCATCTACATCCGCAATCGTGATACCGGTGCGGTTCTAACTCCCACCCCTATGCATCAGCACCCGAACCCTGGCTACCAGGTCGAACATCGGTTTGGATATAGCTCGTTTTCCTGTGAGACGGAGGCATTGAGGAGCCACCTGACTCTCTCCGGGTCACCATCTGAGAAGGTGAAGTGGTGGAAGCTCTCTCTTACAAACTTAAGCGATCAGCCACAACCGCTCGATCTCTTCCTCTATGTTGACTGGGTGCTAGGAGTGAGCAGAGAGAAGAGTAAGGGACAGCTGATTTGTGAATTCGATGAAACAAGTGATATCCTCTACGCGATCAACCACTATAACAACGCCTTTTCCGACCGTGTCGCCTTTATCGGATCGAGTGAAAAACTACATGGCCACTCCTTTAGCCGTACGACGCTCATCGGACCCAATCGCGACCTCACGATCCCACAGGCGTTGGAGCGGAGTACGGAGGCACTACTGTCGGAAGGAGCAGGCATAGGAGGTGATGGCTGTGGACTGATCGAGGTGCAAGTGACTCTACAGCCTGGGGAAGAAAAGGAGCTGCTGTTTTTTCTGGGTGAAGAGGACTCTCTAGAGCAAGCGAGACTCGCAGCGAGTGGCTATCGGCGGAAGGAACAGAGGGAAAATAGTTTTGGGGAGGTGGATCGCTTTTGGAAAGAGATTACGGAAACGGTGCAGGTAAAAACCCCGGAGGCTTCCTTTGACACGCTTATGAATGGATGGCTCCTTTATCAAACTCTCTCCTCGCGCATCTTTTCCAGGACCGCCTACTACCAGAGTAGCGGCGCCTTTGGGTTTCGTGATCAGTTGCAAGATTCGATGGCCCTCCTAGTGGCAGCACCCAAAATTGCTCGAAAGCAGATTCTTTTGCATGCCTCTCGCCAGTTTGCGGAAGGCGATGTGCAACATTGGTGGCATCCACCTGAAGGGGGCGGGATTCGCTCGCGTATCACCGACAACTACCTATGGCTCCCCTATGTGGTAGCGGAATACCTTAAAGTTACGGGAGAGCATAATCTTTTAGTCGAAGTGGTTCCCTTTTTGGAAGGGGAGGCGCTTAAGGTGTTCGATAAGGAGCTCTACATCACACCCACAGTGTCGGAAAGAAGTTCCACCCTATATGAGCACTGCACCCTTTCGCTGGAGCGCGCGCTCACTCAGATGAGTCCTAGAGGACTTCCTCTGATCAATGGCGGCGACTGGAATGATGGTATGAATGAGGTGGGGAGCGAAGGCAAGGGGGAGAGCATTTGGCTCGGATGGTTCCTTAGCGATACCCTAGGTCGCTTTGCAGAAGTAGCAGACCTGCATGGCGATCACTCACGCTGCAAGCTTTACAAGAGCGAAGCCAAGAAGATTGCGCAGGCCATCGAAAAGCATGCTTGGGATGGGGAATGGTACCAGAGGGCTACTTTTGATGACGGCACTTCCCTCGGCTCAAAGAACCGAAAAGAGTGCCAAATTGATTCGATTTCACAGTCATGGAGTGTGATCGCTGGAAAAGGACAAGAGGCGCATCGAAGGACGGCGATGGAGTCTGTCTACAAGCGCCTTGTGGACAAAGAAAATCGAATCATTCGCCTGCTCGATCCTCCTTTTACAAAGTCATCCTCCCCCAATCCTGGCTATATCAAGAGCTACCCTCCTGGCGTTCGTGAAAACGGGGGACAATATACCCATGCGGCAAGCTGGGTGGTGATGGCGACAGCGATGCTAGGTAAGGGGAGGCAGGCATTTGAACTATTTCAGATGTTAAATCCCATCGAACATACGCTTTCGGAAAAAGAGTGGCAGATCTATCAAGGGGAGCCTTATGTAGTGGCAGCGGACGTCTATTCACAAAAGCCGTATGCCGGAAAGGCAGGTTGGACCTGGTACACGGGAGCATCTGGATGGCTCTATCGAGTCGGCTTGGAGCAGCTTCTTGGGTTTAAAATTCGCGGCGATGAGCTGGAAATGGCGCCTTGTATTCCAGCGGAATGGAAGGAGTTCTCCATCGCCTACAAGAGAGATGGGGTTACCTACGAGATAGAAGTGAAAAATCCAAAGGGTGTTGAGTCTGGAATCGCATCTATTGAAGTCGACGGCAAAAAGATACGAGGTCACAAGATTCCCCTACTTTCTTCCTCAGAGGGAGGAGAAAAGAGAGTAAACGTAACGGTAGTGATGGGCTAGATTAAGCGTCGCGCGAACTCCCAGAGTCACGTTGCTAAATATATACCCCGCACGGCCATAGACTTTGATTTTTCAGCTAGAGATTTTCGTGCTTGGCGTAGCGTGGAGATCTTGGCAGACTCTAGTGAGTCGCTGAGATCGAACGCCTAGCCAGGCAGGGCAATTTTATCAGTTAAAACTTGATAACAAAGACGCCTTGTTTTGGGCTGATGACTTCTGGCTGCGGGAGCTGCCGTGGCATCTAACCCTGGGTGGAGCGCATGCGGAACCCGGGGTACAGGGATAAAGGAATCCGCGCTGCTGGAGCAGCGCCGGCGAATCGTTAACCTTCGAGCAATCAATCACCCAGAGGTCAGACCGCCACTCTGTGCGAAGCTAAAACCACCCGAATTGCTCGGGGTCTTCCGGCGCTGCTCCCGCAGCGCGGATTTTACACCCCCTATACCCCGGGTTCCGCATGCGCTCCACCCGGGGCTAGATGCTGTGGCTGCTCCCGCAGCCAGGGGGCATCAGCCCAAAACAAGGCGTTTTTGCTATCAAGTTTTGACTGGTAAAATCGCCCTGCTAGCCAGGCTCGAAAAGATCAGCTGAAAAATCAAAGTCTATAGCCGTGCGGGGTATAGTTTATTTCTGCGCCTTCATGTCTTTGTTGCAGCAGGTTGGCGATTTGATTTTTCCGCACCCTTTTGGACACTCTGCTACTGCAACATCTTCATCTTTCACCTTTATAACGCGGTGTATGAGAGGACTTCCGCATTTGGCGCAAATGGGCGGCTCGATGGCCATGTCGCAAGCTTCGCAATGATAACTGGGCATATCAGGAAATCTCCTTTTGGTTTGAAAACTCTTCGTATGCTTGTACGGCTCTGGCAGCATACATAACCGATGGACCGCCCCCCATATAGATAGCCATGCCTAAGGTCTCCATGAATTCTTTTCGTGAAACCTTTAGCTTGAGTAGTGTCTTGGTATGGAAACCAATGCAGCCATCGCATCGCGTCGACACAGCGATTCCGAGCGCAATCAACTCCTTCGTTTTAGGGTCGAGAGCGTCTTTTTTTGTGGCCGCTCCAGCCAATTCCGAAAAGCCATTCATTACGTCCGGGAGCTCTTCACGCATCTTTCCCATTGCAATAGACAGCTGTTTCGTTAGGTTTCCAAATTCATGTTCCATGGCTTTTCCTCATTGAAGCGAGTGACCTTTTCCGTGAGCTTCACACAGTCGCTCAAAAAACAGCAATCTAGATCGTAAGTGAACACCCAACGGTGCTTTTTCTCCTTCAGTTTATTGACTGCGGCGACTAGTGCCCCGTCAAGCTCTTAAATTAGCTTTGGCGCGCTCCAATCCTAATTTAAGAGCTTGACGGGGCACTAGCTTAGGCTTAAATTGAGTTTTGGAATCGAAGGGGCCTTATGGCGCAAGAGCACGGATTGATCAATGATGCAAGGGAAGCTCTTCCTGCCGTGGTGCAGATTTTGGCGGAGGGGCATGATGGAACTGACGTCCAGTCTCTTCTTAATCCTCGCTATACTATCCCACTCTCGTGGGCGGCTTCCGGCTTCTTTGTCCGTGTGGCTGGTGAATCTGGTTACATTCTCACAAATAGCCACGCCGTCACCAATTCACGAAAAATAAAGGTGAAGTCGCTTCTCACTAGCGAAGAGCTATTTACCGCTGAAATCGTTGGTAATGTAGTACACGGAGATCCCGATATAGCACTGCTTAAGCTCAAAAAAGAAGAACAGAAACGCTATATCGAGATTGCCCAAAGGGACCTGCCCTTCATTGAGCTAGGTAATTCTGAGACGCTTAAGAGGGGCACGCAAGTCAAAGCAATAGGGTATCCTTACGGCATGCCCGAACCTAACGTCTCCGGTGGCGAGATATCAAACTTTCTCTCCGGCGACGAGGAGTCCTCTGAGAGGCTGGTTACGGATGCCGCAATTAACCCGGGCAACAGTGGTGGACCCGCTATCATTGAGGGAGGGAAAGTCATTGGTATCAACACCTCGATCATCGTCAATGCCAATAACATCGGGTTCATCACACCCATCAGCTTTTTCAACATTCTCCTTCCTTCTTTGCTTCGCAATGAGGAACCGGATCTAACCTGTCTAGGAGCTCGCTTTCAACCCAATAGCGAGGGCTTGGCGGCATACTTCCAGCAGAGCAAACCTGAGGGGGTCGTAATCTCTCGCCTTGTTCCCGGTGGAATGCTTGAACGAGCGGGGTTAGAGCGAGGAGATGTTGTGCTGACGATTAATGAATTTGATATTGATCAATATGGCAATGTTACACCTTCGTTTCAATATAGAAAGAAGAATATTCTTGACCTTTCTAGAGAGATTTCTCTTGGGGCGAACGTGACTATTTCGTTTTGGCGTGGGGGTCGTGAGCAAACCTTGGTTGCCGAAGCCCTTCCAGTACCCTCGTTTGGGGTCCAATTTCAACCGGCTATCCACAAGAGAAGATTCATGACCGTTGGCGGCATGCTTTTGCAGGAACTGTCTTACGAGCTTGTGACGGCACTCTCGGGAACTCTTGAAACTAACTACTGGCAGGAAATCGAGGCGAGCAAGTACACAGAACAACCATTTTTGGTTGTCACTGATCTTGATTCTGATAGTCAAGCGGATAACCTTTTTCTTCAAATCGGGGAAATTATTAACAAGGTTGGCGGTGAGCCTTTTAAAGGAAATCTTCATGACTTTTCTACTCTTCTACTCTCTCTAAAAGGGCAAGCAAAGGAGCTACTCATAGAGTTTCGCAGCGGCTACTACGGTTATTTTTCCCTTGAGAAGGAATTTGAGGACCTCGCCGTGAAAGCGTGCCATATTAACTAGATAGATTTACCCAGGCTGCTCAATGGCGTGCGGAGTCGCAGCGTTATAGACGATGGCAAAAAGATATGAGGTCGCAAGATTTTCTTGCTTTCTTTCTCAAAGGAAGGAGAAAAGAAGATAACCATAACAGTGTGGATGAGGTAGGTTGATGAAGGTAACATTGAGTGCCATTAAGGCAGATGTGGGAAGCATAGGAGGCCACACGCGCCCATCCAATGAGATGCTTGAGGTAGCGCGCCAGGCGATGCGAGATGCAATCAACGAGGGATTGCTGATTGATGGACTTGTTACCTATACCGGGGATGACATCGCGCTCATATTTTCTCATGATAAGGGGACAAGCAACAAAAAGATTCATGTCGGATTCGCATGGAACACGTTCTTGGCTTGCACTGAGGTGGCCAAAAAGCAGGGGCTCTATGGAGCTGGACAAGATCTGCTTGTGGATGCGCCCTCAAGCAATGTGCGCGGTGCCGGGCCTGGGGTGGCCGAGATCGAATTCGAACTTAGGCCCAAAGATGGACATCGTCCGGCCGAATCCTTCATGATCTTTGCTGGCGATAAGTGCGCCCCGGGCGCTTTCAATCTACCCCTCTATCTCGCCTTTTGCGATCCCATGCATAATGGAGGGCTGCTTCTGAGTCCTAAGTTGCATGAGGGATGGACGCTTACCCTCATTGATATGGAGCACAAGGGAAAGAATCAGGACCGTGTGATCAAGCTGCAGGTGCCTGAGAGAGGGTGGGATGCGGCGGCCCTTCTGCAAAACCCCGACCGCTACGCCATTGAGGCGATCCATTCGCGTCACGTTCCAACAGAGCAGGTGGTCTCTGTTGCTGCAACGAGACTGCACAATATTGCAGGAGTATACACCGGAAAGGATGACCCCATCGCGATCGTTCGCAATCAAGGCATATTCCCGGCTCCTGAAGAGATCGTCGAACCCTATGCTACGGTCAATCAGATTATCTCTGGTGATGCACGAGGCTCCCATAATATGCCACAGCTACCTGTCCCAATCAACACCGCAGTGAGCGGCCCCTATTGCCATCCGCTGATTACGGCGATTGGCTTTTCTATGAATGAAGAGGGCAAGTTTGCAGATCGCTACGTCGATTTCTTCGACAATCCCGCTTGGGATTATGTACGCCTTCATTCCCAGAAGCGTGCCGCAGAACTACGTAGGCAGGG